>JAHYJQ010000061.1 GCA_019429025.1 Trueperaceae bacterium
GCCGGGGCGGGGCGGCCGCAGGGGGCGGGCCCGCGCCGGGGGGGGGGCCGCAGGGGGCGAGCCCGCGCCTGAGGGGCGGCCGCATGGGGCGGGCCCGCGCCTGAGGGGCGGCCGCGCCTGAGCCGGGCGCGCAACCACGCCATCGCCGGCACGCGCCCGCGTCGAGAACGGCCTGGGCCCCCGCCGGGGGATTGGACAGCCGGCCCGCCAGCGTGTAGCATCAGAGGCTGAATCGCACGACCCGGGCGCCCGCCGCGGAGCGCTCGCCGTCCCCACCGGAGGAACCCACCAGCATGGTCAAGATCCGCATGATGCGCCTGGGCGCGAAGAAGAACCCCCACTACCGCATGGTCGTCGTCGACGCCCGCGTCAAGCGCGGCGGCGACTACATCGAGTCGCTGGGTCACTACGATCCGCGCGAGACGACCGAGAACTCCTTCGCGATCGACGCCGAGCGCGCGGCCTACTGGCTGTCGCAGGGCGCCCAGCCGACCGACACCGCCGTGCGGCTGCTGGAGAAGGCCGGCGTCGCCGTGCCCGCGGTCAAGGCCAAGCGCGGCGGCAGCTACGCGGCCCGCACCGCGGCCCCGGTCCAGGCCCAGGCCTGATCCCCGGATGCCCCGCGAACTGGTCGCCTACGTCGTCCAGAACCTCGTGGCCGACGTCGAAGCGCTCGACGTCCGGGCCGTCGACGAGGACCGCGGAGGCGTCCGCATCGAGATCCGCTGCGCCAAGGACGACGCCGGGCGCGTCATCGGGCGCGGCGGCCGGGTGATCAACGGCCTGCGCACCCTGGCCCGCGCGGCCACCGACGGCCGCCAGCGGGTCGACGTTCACCTGATCGAGTAAGCGCACGTGAGCGGGCGTCCGGGGACCGACACGCCGACGACCGACGAGGCGCACCCACCCGCGGGTTGGGTGCGCCTCGCGCGTCTGGGCCGGCCGTTCCAGCTGCGCGGCGCGCTGCGGGCGCAGACGCTCGGTCCGGCGGCCGACCTCGTCCTGCTCGCGCTGGGGGAGGCCGGCGAGACCGTGTGGCTGAGCGGCTTCGGCGCGACGCGCCTGCGCGGCGCCCGCCGCATCGGCGGCGGGGTGGCCGTGTCGTTCCAGGGCATCTACTCCCCCGAGCGCGCCCGCGACCACGTGCACCGAGACCTGTGGGGCCCCGCCGAACGTGGCGCCGGCCCGCACGGCCGCGTAACCGCCACCGCCGCCGCGCCGGTCGCCGCCAACGCGGCGGGCGCGGACGCACCCGGCGCGGCGCCCGCCGTCGAGCTCCTCGAGGGGGCGCCCGTGCGGCTCGACGGCCGCCCGTACGGCCGCGTCGCGCGCGTCGTCCTCGGCGCCCAGGAACTGCTGGAGGTCGAGGGGCCCGAGGGACCGCGCTGGGTCCCCTGGCAGGCGCCCTACGTCCGCTGGGACGGCGACGCGGTCGCCATCGACGACCCCCCGCCCGGGCTGCTCGACGACGGCTGACGCACCCGCGGGCAGCGGGCACGAGGCGTCCGACGGCGCCCGCGCCCCGTAAGCTGGACGACAGCGACCCACCCACCCGAGGAGCACCCGAGCAGCCATGCGCATCGCCATCGTCACCGCCACCTTCACCCCATCCAGGAACGGTGTCGCCACGTCGACGGCGCTCTTCGCACGCGGGCTGCGCTCGCTGGGGCACACGGTCCGGGTGTTCGCTCCCCGCCACCCGGGCGCGGTGGCCGAGCCGGACGTCATCCGGCTGCCCGGCCTTCAGATCAGCGCCCCGCCCGACTACCCCATCCTGCTGCCCGTCGGTCCCATCGCCACCCACCAGCTCCCGGTGCACGACCTCGACGTCGTGCACACGATGCACCCGTTCGTCGCCGGCCACATCGCGCTCGGCTGGGCGCGACGGGCCAAGGTGCCGCTCGTCTTCACCGCCCACACGCAGTACCACGCGTACGTCCAGTACGCGCCCACGCCGTCGCGCCCCACCGCCTGGGCGGTGAAGCGACACGTCCGCGCGTTCGCCAAGGAGGCCGACCTGGTGCTGGCCCCCGGGAACGCGATCGTGGAGGTCCTGCGCGGCTACGGCTTCGAGGGGCCGATCGAGCTGCTCGCCAACCCGGTGGACCTCGCCGGCTTCCGCCACGAGCCCGACCCCGCGCTGCGCGGGCGCCACGGCGTGCCGGCCGACGCACCGCTGCTCGTCTACGTCGGCCGGATGGGCCCCGAGAAGGGCCTGCCCATGCTGCTCGAGGCGTTCGAGCGGGCGCGCGAGCGGTCGCCCGGGCTGCACCTGCTCATGGTCGGGGACGGGCCCCTGCGCACCGCCCTGAGCGGTCGCAGCCACCCGCAGGTGCATTGGGTGGGCCCGGTGCCGCACGAACGCGTCGCCGACTACCTGCTCGCGGCCGACCTGTTCGTGACCGCCTCCACGACCGAGGTGCTGCCGATGACGTTCCTGGAGTCCCTGGCGGCGGGGACGCCGGTGGTGGCCGTCGCCTCCGCCGCGGCCAGCGACCTCCTCTCGGGCGACCTCGACGGCGTCTGCCCCGCCACGCCGGACGACCTCGCCGCGAAGATCCTGCGCACGCTGTCGGAGCCCGATCCGCAGGCCCTGCGTTCCCGGGCGCGGGCGGCGGCGGCGGCGTTCGACGTCGAACGGCGCGCCCTCGCCCTCGCCGACGTCTACGCGCGGGTCACGGCACGACACCGCCCCCGCGGCCGCCACGCCGGCGCCGGCGCGGCACACTAGGCGCGCCGTGCGCTTCACCGTCTACACCCTGTTCCCGCAGCTCATCGAGGCGTGGCGCAGCGAGGCGCTCATCGGTCGCGCGGCCCGCCAAGGCCTCATCGAGCTCGAGGCGCGCGACCTCCGCCGCTTCGCCGGCAACCGCACGGGCCGGGTGGACGACGCGCCCTACGGCGGCGGGGCGGGCATGGTCATCCGCGTCGACGTGGCCGCGGCGGCCATCGCCGAGGCGCGCGCCGACGACCCCGCGCCGGACGAGGTCGTCCTGCTCTCCCCCGCCGGCGTGCCCCTCACCCAGCGGACCGTCGAAGCGCTGGCGCAGCGACGCCACCTGGTGCTGCTGTGCGGCCGCTACGAGGGCTTCGACGCGCGCGCCGAGGCGCTGGTGGACCGCGAGGTGTCGCTGGGCGACTTCGTGCTGATGGGCGGCGAGCTCGCCGCCCTGTGCCTCGTGGAGGCGGTCGCGCGGCTCCTGCCCGGCGTGCTCGGCGACGCCGACAGCCACGCCCAGGACTCCTTCACCACCGGCCTGCTCGACCATCCGGAATACACCCGGCCGCCCGAGTTCGGCGGGGTGGCCGTGCCCGAGGTCCTGCGCTCCGGGCACCACGCGGAGGTGGCCCGCTGGCGCCGTCGCCAGGCGCTGCGCCGCACGCTCGAGCGGCGCCCCGACCTGCTGGAGGGGGCGCCGCTCGACGACGACGATCGCGCGTGGTTGGCGAGCCTGCGCGCCCGCCGGGAGGACGCGGGCTGAGCCCGCGGGCGAGCGGTCAGCGCAGCAGCGCGGCCACCGCCTCGGTGAGGTCGAGCCCGTCGGCCGCGTACACGACCATCCCGCTCTCGGCCGCGGCCTCGATGTCCATGATCACGGCGATCCCGTTCTGCAGCGCGACCTCGCGGATGGCCCCGTTGACGGCCTCGATCGCCGGCTGGGCCGCCGCGGCGATGTCCGCCGCGTAGCGCGACTGCACCGAGTCGTAGGTGGCCACGAGCACGTTGAACAACTCGGCCTCCTCGTTGCTCAGGCCCTCTGCCCGGGCCTTGGCCTGCAGGCCGTCGAGCCGCTCGCGGAGTCCGCCGATCTCCTCGGCGGCCAGCGCGCGCAGCTCGTTCGCCGACTGGCCGGCCGGGTGGGAGGCGATCAGCGCCTGCGAATCGACGAAGGCGATCCGCGACGGCGCGTCCTGGGCGCCGAGGTTCGCGCCCAGCATGAGGGCGACCGCGACGGCGGCGACGGTGACGAGGGTGAGTCTCTTCATAGCGACGCGAAGCGTAGCACGGGCACCATGAGAAGCTGGTCGCCATGCCCCCAACGCCCACCGCGCACCCCACCCCGTCATGACCACAGCCTGGATCGCGCTGGTCGCGATCGTCGGTTCGCTGATCGGCAGCTTCGCCAACGTCGTCGTCTACCGCTGGCCGCGGGGGGAGTCCGTCGTCCGCCCGCGATCGCGCTGCCCCGGGTGCGGGCGCACCCTGTCGCCGATCGACCTGGTGCCCGTGCTCTCCTGGCTGGCGCTGCGCGGCCGCTGCCGCACCTGTGGCGCGCGCATCTCGACCCGCTACCCGCTCGTCGAGGCCGGCTTCGCGCTGGCGTTCGGCGTCCTGGCCTGGGCCTATCCGATCGAGACCGTCGGGCTCACGGTCCTGCCGCTCCTGGTGCTGGTGTCGATGCTCGGCATGGCGGCGCTCATCGACTTCGACACCTACCTGCTGCCCGACGGGCTGACGCTGCCGGCCATCGCCGTCGGCATCGTCGGCGCCTGGCTCTACCACCCCGCCGCCGGGCTCCCGACCCCGGGCGAGGCCGCCGTCGGCGCGGCGGTCGCGGCCGGCGTGCTGGTGCTCATCAACCGGCTCGGCGGCCTGGTGCTGCGGCGCCTGCGCGACACCGAGGAGCGCCTGTGGCCGTTCTCGCTCGATGCCGTCAACGTCGCGGCGCTCGCCGGCATGCTGGGTGGCCGCTGGTGGGCACTCGCCGCGGGCCTGGCGCAGGTGGCCCTCAGCGCGTTGGCGCGGCGCCCGGTCCGGCTCCCGGAGCCCTGGCTCTACGCGCTGTGGCTGACCGCCCTGATCGTGGCCCTGGGCGGCTGGACCCTCACCTGGGGCGTCGACCTGCTCGAGGCGCTGGCGGGCAGCCTCATCGGCGCGGGGGCCTTCGCGCTGTTGGGCGCCGTCTGGTGGTGGATCGCCGACCTGCGCGCGACCGAGCCACGGACGTCGCCGACCGCGGAGGCCGGCGCGCCCGAGGACGACGAGGGCGAACCGGTGGCCATGGGCTTCGGCGACGTCAAGCTGGCGGCGGCGCTCGGCGCCCTGCTCGGGAGCGTGGGGTTCATGGTCGGTCTGCTGCTCGCCGTGGTGATCGGCGCCGTCGTCGGCGTCGCGCAGCGCCTGCTCGGCGGCTCCCGCTTCGTCCCCTTCGGGCCGTTCCTGGTGGTCGGCGCCCTGCTCGCGTGGGCGTTCGGCGACGCCCTCGTCGGCTGGTACCTGGACCTGCTGGGGGTCTGATAGCATCGTGTCCCGCACGGGTCCGGCGCCAGCCAGCGTCGGGCACGCGCCCACACCGCTCTCCGCGGCGCCGGCCGAGCCGCCGCCGCGGCGCACGAGAAGGGCCAGCCATGGACCTCCCGATCGTCGACAGCCTCCGCGGCCGCGACCTGCTGTCGCTCGCCGACCTCACGACCCCCGAGTTCCACGGGCTGCTGCAGAGCTCGCTGTGGCTCAAGCGCGCGTGGAAGGCGAAGGTCCGGCCGCGCCCGCTCGAGCACAAGACCATCGCCATGATCTTCGAGAAGCAGTCGCTGCGCACCCGCTCGACCTTCGACATCGCGATGGTGCAGCTCGGCGGCCACTCGGTCCTGCTGTCGCAGAACTACATCGGCTGGGGCGTGCGCGAGACGATCAAGGACGTCGCCTACAACCTCGAGCGCTGGGTCGACGGCATCATGGCGCGCACCTACGGCCACGGCACCCTCGAGGAGCTGGCCCTGCATGCCGACGTGCCCGTCATCAACGGCCTCTCCGACGCGCTGCACCCGTGCCAGCTGCTGGCGGACTACATGGCGCTGCAGGAGACGTTCGGCGAACTGGCCGGCCTGAAGGTCGCCTTCGTCGGCGACGGCAACAACGTCTGCGCCTCGCACGTCAACGCCGCCGCGCACGCCGGCACGCGCCTGACGATCGCCTGCCCCGAGGGCTTCGATCCCGACCCGCGGATCCTCGCCGCGGCCCGCGACCGCGGGGCGGACGTCACCATCGTCCGCGACCCACGCGAGGCCGCCGAGGGCGCCGACGCGCTCTACACCGACGTGTGGATCTCCATGGGGCAGGAGGAGGAGACGGAGCGCCGCAGAGAGGCCTTCGCGGGCTACACGGTCGACCCCAGCTGGTTCGACGCGCTGTCGCCGCGCGGCGTGTTCATGCACGACCTGCCCGCCCACTACGGCGAGGAGTGCACCGAGGAGGCCGTCTACCACCCGCGCTCGATCGTGTTCGAGCAGGCGGAGAACCGCCTGCACGCCCAGAAGGGCGTGCTGTTCCAGCTGCTGCGGGACGCCTGAGGTGACGCTGCGCGCCGGCGTCCTGGGCGCCAGCGGCTACGGCGGCGTGGGGCTGATCGAGCGGCTGCGTCGGCACCCCGAGGTCGAGCTCACCGCGGTCGCGTCCCGCCAGTACCTCGGGCAGAGCGTCGACGCCGCCTGGCCGCACCTCGCCGGCCTGCTCGACCTGCGCTTCGTCGACACCGACGACGCCATCGCGGCGGCGGACGTGCTGTTCTGCGCCACCCCGCACGCGGCCACCGCGCCGCTCGTCGCCGCCGCGCGGGCCGCCGGTCGCCAGGTGATCGACCTGTCGGCCGACTTCCGGCTCGACGCCCAGGCCTACGGCGCCTGGTACGGCGTCCACCCGCACCCCGAGCTCATCCCCGAGGCCGTCTACGGGCTACCCGAGCTGCATCGGACGGAGTTGGCCGGCGCGACGATCGTCGCCAGCCCAGGCTGCAACGCCACCGCGGCGACGCTGGCGCTCGCCCCGCTGGCGGCCGCGGGCCTCCTCGGCGACGTCCCGGTCGCCACCATCGTCACCGGCGTCTCCGGCGCCGGCCGCGCCCTCGACCTCGGCCTGCACCACGCCGAGCTCGACGAGAACGCGCGCGCCTACAAGGTCGCCGGCAGCCACCGCCACACGGGCGAGATCGAGATCAACCTGGGGCGCGTGGCCGCCCAGGGCAAGGACGCCCGCACCCACGGCGCCCGCGAGGCGTTGCGCATCGCGTTCAACCCGGTCCTGGTGCCGATGGCGCGCGGCATCCTGGCGACCACCGTCGCGCGCCCGCAGCGCGGCGACCCGTCGGACGCGACGTTGCTCGAGCTGTACCGCGACTTCTACGCCGGCGACGCGCTCGTGCACGTGCAGGCCGATCTGCCGCAGACGAAGGCGGTGGCCGGCGCCGACCGCGCGCTCGTCAGCGTCCGCTACGATGGACGGACCGGTGCCGTGGTGGCGTTCGCCGCCATCGACAACCTGGGCAAGGGGGCGGCCGGTCAGGCCGTCCAGGGCTTCAACGTCGCACGCGGGCTGCCCGAGACGCTCGGGCTGCGCTTGGAGGGTCACTGGCCATGAAGCTCCCCATGGGGTTCCGCGCTTCCGGCGTCCGCGCCGGCATCAAGCCGTCCGGCAATCCCGACCTCGGCCTCGTGGTGTGCGACCGGCCGCTCGTGTGGGCGCTGACGACGACCCGGAACCTCGTGCGCGCGCCGTGCGTCACCCGCAACCGCTCACGCGCCGCCTCCGAGGCACCGGTGCGCGCGCTGGTCGTCAACGCCGGCAACGCCAACTGCGCCAACGGCGACGGGGGCATCTGGGACAACGAGGACTTCGCGGCCAGCGCCGCCCACGCGCTCTCGCTCGGCCGGCCGCAGGAGGTGCTGACCGCCTCCACCGGCGTCATCGGGCGCAAGCTCCCCATGGACCGCGTGCGCGCGGGCCTGCCGCTGGCGGTCGCCGACCTGAGCGACGACGTCGACGCCTTCGCGGAGGCCATCCTGACGACCGACCTGGTGACCAAGACCGCCGAGGCCGAGTTCGGCGGCGGCACCCGCGTCGTCGGGGTCGCCAAGGGTTCGGGCATGATCCACCCGAACATGGCGACGATGTTCGGCTTCCTGTTCACCGACGCCCTGGTCGACCAGGCGGCGCTGCGCGAGGCGTGGCGCGGCATCGTGGGGCGGACCTTCAACCAGATCACGGTCGACGGCGACACCTCGACGAACGACATGGCCATCGTCCTCGCCAGCGGCCATCGAGCCGCCGTGCTGGAGGACGTCACCGGCGCGCTCGAGCGGGTCGCCGGGGAGCTGGCGCGGGCGATCGCGCGCGACGGCGAGGGGGCGACCACGCTCATCACGGTCGAGGTCCGCGGCGGCCGCGACGAGGCGGACGCGATGGCGGCCGCGAGGTCGGTCGCGGGATCGAGCCTGGTCAAGGCCGCGATCCACGGGCGCGACCCCAACTGGGGCCGCATCCTCTCGGCGGTGGGCCAGGCCGGCGTCGTCGCCGACCTGGGCGCCGTCGCCATCGCGCTCCAGGGGACCCCGGTCTACCGGGGGGCGCCCATCGACTTCGACGAGGAGACGGTCTCGCAGGCGATGCGCGGTCCGGACGTCCTCATCGAGGTCGACCTCGCCGCGGGCGGCGCCGAGGGGCGCGCCTGGGGCTGCGACCTGACGGCCGACTACGTGAAGATCAACGCGCTGTACACCACCTGAGCCGGCCGGGCGCCGTCGGCGCGCGTGTGTCTTCAGCGCGGCGGCGGCGCGGAGCTGTCTTCAGCGCGCCGGCGGCGCGGAGGTGTCTTCAGCGCCGGCGGCGCGGAGCTGTCTTCAGCGCCGGCGGTTGGCGATGTGAATGGCCTTGCCGTGGGCGTGCTCCGCGGCCTCCATCAGGCCCTCGGAGAGCGTCGGGTGCGGGTGCTGGGTCGCCCCGATGTCCTCGACGGTCGCGCCCATCTCCATCGCGAAGGTGGCCTCCGCGATGAGGTCGCCGGCCATCGGCGCCACCAGGTGCACGCCCAACACCAGGTCCGTCTCCTCGTCCGCCACGATCTTCATGAGGCCGTCGGTGGCGCCCATCGTGGTCGCGCGCCCGGAGGCGGTGAGCGGGAACGAGCCCACGCGCACCGTGAACCCCGCCTCCTTCGCCTCCGCCTCGGTCATGCCGACGCTGGCGAGCTCGGGGTGGGTGTAGATGACCGCCGGGACCAGCGTGTCGACGGCGACCTTCTTGCCGGCCGCGTGCTCGGCGGCGGCCAGGCCCTCCTTCATCGCCTTGTGCGCCAGCAGCGGCCCGCGCGCGACGTCGCCGATCGCGTAGACGTGCGGCACGTTGGTCTGCATCGTGTCGCTCGTCGGCACGTAGCCGCGCTCGTCCACCGTCACGCCGATCTCCTCGAGGCCGAGCCCCTTGCCGTTGGGCCGCCGACCGACCGCGACCAGCACCTTGTCGACGACGATCTTCTCCTGCTTGCCGTCGGCGCCCTCGACCACCACCTGGACACCCGCCTTGACCTTCTTCTGCGAGACCGCCTTGGTCCCCGTCTTCAGGGTGATGCCGCGCTTGGCCAGCGCCTTGTGCAGCGCCTTGCTGGCGTCGGGGTCGGCGGTCGGCACGATGCGGTCCATCATCTCGACGACGGTGACCTCGCTGCCGAGCGAGGCGTAGACGTCGGCGAACTCCAGCCCGATCGCCGAGCCGCCGAGCGCCAGGAGGCGCTTGGGCACCTCGTTGACCTGCAGCGCGCCGGTCGAGTCGACGATGCGCTCGCCGTCGGGCTCGAAGCCCGGGATGACGATCGGCCGCGAGCCGGTCGCGACGATGAAGCGATCGGCCGTGACGCGACGGTCGCCGATCTGAACGGCGTGCGGCTCGATGAAGCGCGCCTCGCCGGCGATCAGGTCGACCTTGTTCCCCTTCAGGAGCTGGGAGACGCCGCCGGTGTGCTTCTGCACGACCTTCGCCTGCCAAGCCGAGAGCGCCTCGAGATCGACCTTGGGCTCACCGAACTCGACGCCGTAGGCGGACGCGTGGCGGCTCTCCTCGAGCGTGTGCGCGACGTGCAGCAGCGCCTTCGTGGGGATGCAGCCGATGTTGAGGCAGACCCCGCCGACGTCGCCCTTCTCCACGCAGGCGACCTTGAGGCCGAGCTGGGCGGCGCGGATGGCGGCGTGGTACCCGCCGGGGCCCGAGCCGATCACGATCAGGTCGTAGTCCATACAACGTCCTCCTGGGCGGGCGTAGGGCGCCGCGTTCCCGGTGTGCCGACGATGGCGGCGGTGGCCGGTCGTTCGCCGCCGGCGGGCGGCCACGGTCGCTGCCGCACGCAGCAGCGGTCGCAGTCTACCGCCCCCGTTCCGCGGCGGCCGTACCATGCCGGGCATGGCCCGACCCGACACCTCCGTGCCACACCGCTCCCTGAGCCGCGACGACGTGCCCGACCCACGCGCCGACTTCGAGGCCATCGTGACCTTCGCCTACGGCTTCGACGGCTACGCGCGCTTCGGCCTCGAGGGCTGCGGCGAGCTGGCCAACCGCACCCTGGACCTCTACCTGCGCGAGCGGCGGCTCCCCGACGACCTCGACGAGCTGCGTGCCTGCCTCTACTTCGAGGCGCGCCGCTGGATCGTGCTGCAGGCCGAGCCCGACACCCGCGCGCGGCTCTACGTGGGCGCCTTGCTCGAGCACCTCGGCGAACGGCTCGACGAGCTGCACGACGGGTCGGCGGCGCTGCCGCTGGCGTAGCTACGTCCACCCCCGGGTACGCCCAGGGCACGCGCCAGGCGACGTCGGTGGCCGTGTGGCTGCGGGGGCGGCGCTGCCTGCCGCCCCCGCAGCAGTCAGTACCCCGCCCGCTCGAGCTCCTCGGCCGCGTAGACGAGGGCCCCGAGCGTCGCGGCGCGCAGGTGGATCGGGTGGGTCGGCGCGCCGTAGTTCGCGCTGGTCAGGAACCCCTGCAGCGCGCCGCGGGCCGGCGCCACCGCGTCGATCCCGCCGAGCGCGGGGTCGGTGTCGCGCACGAAGCGCGGCCGCGACCACGCGCCGCCGGCGGGCGCCCCGTCGACGTCGCTGGCCGCCTCCGCCTCGGCCTTGAACGCGTGCAGCGTGTCCCACACCAGACCGTGGGCGATCCAGAAGAGCGTCAGGTCGATCCCGTCCAGCTCGCGGTCGGCGCGGACCCGGTCGTCCAGCTCGCGCAGCCGGAGCTCGGCGTCGGCGAGCGTCCGCACGGCGACGACGCCACGGAGATCCGCTAGCAGGGCCAGCACGGCTCCGTCGACGTCGAGTGACGGCAGCACGGTGTCGTCGCGGATCGGGAAGCCACCCCCGCCGAGGCCGAACGCGTCCTCGAGGTCGCGCGTCGGGCCGTCGAGCGCGAACGCCAGCTCCTGCAGGCTGGGCAGCCGCGCCAGGGTGGCGAAGGCCTCCTCGAGGTCGTAGAAGAAGCCGTCGATCTCCGCCGGGCAGGGCGGCACGCCGGACGGGCGCGCGAGGCCGTCGCCCTCGCGGCCGAGGCAGGGCGCGAGCAGCACGCTGCGGCGCGCGGTCAAGGAACCGGGCTGCGACGCCTCCAGGTAGAACCAGCGCGACGACCAGCCCCCGCGGCCGTCGTCGAAGGCCGCCGGCTCGACCAGGTGACTCACCTGGAAGGGCGCCACGGCCAGCTCCCGCCCCGAGAAGTCGCGCCACCGGGCGGTCGCGTCGGGCTGCCCGTCGGCGCCGCAGCGGCGCTGGGCCGCGAAGCCGCGCAGCGTGAACGGCGACAGGTCGAAGACGCCGGGTGCCGACTCGCGCAACTCGAGGTGCTGCACCTGCCGCTGTGGCGCGGTGATGACGACGCGCAGCGACTCGGGCGTGCGCCCCCGCAGGTCGATCTGGAGGCGGTCGACGAGGCGGCCGTAGGCGGTCGAGAACGTGGACGCGTCGACGGAGGCCTCGATGTCGTACGTGAGCGAGCAGTAGGGGTCGTGGCGCGCCGCGAGCAGGGTCTCGTCCGAGACGCTGGTGAAGGTGAGGTGGGGCGTCGGCCCGGTCGAGGCGACGATCCACTCGATGGGGAGCGCGGCGACGGCCGCATCGCTGCCCGTGATCGTCGCCCGCAGCTCCAGCGCGTCGCCGGCGAACTGGCTGCTGCGTCGCGGAGGCGAGGCGATGCCGACGGCGGGATCGACGACGACCTCCAGCGCGTAACCGAGGTCCGCGGCCGCGGCATCGACCGTCGTGTTGGCGATCACGACGATCGTGCTCCAGGCCCGGCCCACAGGGACCTCGACGAGGAACTCGTCGAGCGGCGTCAGGTCTGCGCGGCGCCAACAGCCAGCGCCATCGAGGACGCGCACCTGCACCCCGGCCGGCACGGGCGCCGCAAGCCGGAGCCGGGCCGGGTAGGTGGCGGCGGGGTGCGCCGCGAAGTCGACGCGGACGACCTCGGCGCTCAGGCTGGGCACGGCGCCGCTCACGCTCGTCGTCGGCGACGATGCGCCGCGCGGCAGCGCCACGGGCGTGGCCACGTCGGCCGCCAGGAGGCAACCACCGCCGAACGCGGGGGGGAGCGCGACCGTCGCCTGGTCGCGCGTCCAGCGCACGAACATCTCGCTCAAGCCGCCGGCGAAACCCAGGTCGCGGAGGCCCGCGTCGACGTCGGACGTCCGCCCCCCGTGCTCGAAGACGCTGCGCAGGTAGCCGAGCCCGAGGCCGAGCTCGCGCCCGGCGAAGACGAAGAAGTCCTGCGCGCGGTAGTGGACCAGGCCGTCGTCGCCGCTGGCCGTGAGCGGGACGTCGACGGGCCGCCACGGGCGGTTCGCGCGCGCCATGGTCGCCAGCGACCTCTCCGAGGCGACCGCCGTCCCCTCGATCACCCACAGGTCGGTGGAGCGGGAACGGACCCCCGGGTAGGCGTACTGTGTCGCGTGGAAGTACTCGTGCCGCGCGGTGTCCACGGCGCCGGTGGGATGGCCGGTGGCGTCGAGCACGCCGTTCGGCCCGATGCACACGAAGAAGGATTGGCTGCCCGTGGCGTAGCCGCCGAGGTTGGTGATGCCGTCGGCCGTGCCGCACGGCCAGCGGCTCCCGCCCGACGCGACGTCGCGGAACGGCCGCAGCT
This sequence comes from Trueperaceae bacterium, assembly GCA_019429025.1. Taxonomy (GTDB): domain Bacteria; phylum Deinococcota; class Deinococci; order Deinococcales; family Trueperaceae; genus JAABTL01. The sequence continues at coordinate 12,888 of JAHYJQ010000061.1, forward strand.
CCGCCACGAACGGCCCGAGGGCGACGTCGACGGTGCCCGCGTCGAGGTCGAGGGCCGTGCCGGCTGCCTCGACGTCGCGCCGCAGGTACGGCTCGGGGAAACCGAGGCCGACGAAGTCGTGGTAGGCGGTCGCCAGCACGGCCTCCAGGTCGGCCTCGTCGTCGTCGCCGCAGGTGAGGTTGCGGTTGTTGACGGTGGGCACGTCGAAGTCGACGCAGGACACCGCGAAGGCGACGTCGTGGTCACGGATGGACACGGCGGGCACCACCGACCGAGCCGCCCTCTCCGATCGCAGGCGCTCGCCGGTGACGAGCGCGACGACGCGCCCGCCCGCGGCCAGCCGCGCCAGCGTCGTGAGGAAGTAGCGCTCATCGGGCTCGAACACCCCGCCGAGCAACTCCCACGTCTGCTCGGTCAGGTAGGTGCCCGTCACGTCTTCGGGGCGGACCTCGTGCACCAGCGCCAACCTGGTCACGTCCACGCCATCGGGCACGGGCAGCGCCACGACGAACGGGTTCGCGCCGCCATAGGCGCCCTCGGCGGAGCCGATGCGGTGGGCGGAACCGACGAGCTCGACGCCGGCCGGCAGCGGCGCGCCTGGCGCGGCGGTGACCGACGCGAACACGCCGATCGCGGCGTCCAGTGTGCCGGGTAGGGCGGCCAGCACGACGCCACCCTCGCCGAGGTGCAGGCCCTCGGGCAGCAGCGTGGACGCCGGCGGCAACGCTTCGACCGTCAGCGTGTCGCTGTCCTGGCGAAGGCCGTCACCGACCGTCAGGCGCACGGTGTACGTGCCCGCGGCATCCGCCACGAACGCGCTGAGGGGCTCGTCGGTCGGGTCGAGCAGCGCGGTGCTGCCGGCCGGTCGCGTGGCGAAACTCCAAGCGAAGGTCTCCGCGCGCTGCGAGGCGCGTCCGTCGAGCGCCACCACGTCGCCGACCGCCACGGTGC
>JAHYJQ010000062.1 GCA_019429025.1 Trueperaceae bacterium
CCCTTCGAGGTGCGCGAGGGGGCGGGCGGCCACCGGCGCGCCTTCAGCGGCACCGTGTGGGAGGTGCGCGCCGGCTTCGCGCGGGCGATCCGCGAGGGCGACCGGGTGCTGGTCTCCGGCACGACCGCCACCCACGGCACCCGCCTCATCGGCGGGACCGACGCCGAGGCGCAGGCGCACGCCGTCATCGACAAGGTGGAGGGCGCCCTGCGCTCGCTCGGCGCGACGCTCGAGGACGTGGTGCGCACGCGCCTGTTCGTCGCCCGGGCGGAGGACGCGGCCGCCGTCACGCGCGCGCACGGCCGGCGCTTCGGCGATGTCCAACCCGCGAACACGCTCGTTCTCGCGGGCCTGGTCGGCGACGGTTACCTCGTCGAGATGGAGGCCGAGGCCGTCGTCGCGCCGCGGCCGACGACGCGCCGCGTGCCCCTGTAGCCGCGTGCGGTCATACGACCGCGCGGTTCGCCGTCTCGTCGAGGTGCGCCCCGGTGTCGAGCAGCTCGCGCAGGATGGCCACGGCGCGGTCGACGTCCGCCTCGGTGTTGTAGAGCGCCACGGGGGCGAGGCGCAGCAGGTCGGGCGGGCGGAAGTCCGGGATCACGCCGCGGCGGCGCAGCGCGAGCGACAGGCGCAGCGCCTCCGGGTGGGCCAGCGCGACGTGGCCGCCGCGCCGCTCGGGCGCGCGTGGCGTCACGACCCTCATCTCCGGCAGCAGCGCGTCGGCCTGCGCCATGAGGTGGCCGGTGAGGGCCAGCGAGCGCTCGCGGATCGCGTGGACGCCGACGTCCTCGAACACCGCCAGTGCGCCCTCGAGGCCGGCGAGCGCCAAGATGGGCGGCGTGCCGAGCTGGAAGGCGCCGGCGCCCTCGGCCTGGGTGAAGGTGGGCGCCATGGCGAACTGCGTGGCCTTGTCGTGGCCCCACCAGCCGCGCAGGCCGGGTACGGCGTCGTGGTGGCGGCGGTGGACGAACAGCCCGCCGGGGGCGCCCGGTCCGGCGTTGAGGTACTTGTACGAGCACCACACCGCCAGGTCGGCGCCGTCGTCGTGCAGGTGGTGCGGCAAGGCGCCGATCGAGTGGGCCGCGTCCCACGCGAGGACGACGCCGCGCTCCCGGGCCACGCCGCTCCAGCGGCGCACGTCGAGCAGCTGCCCGGAGCGGTAGAGGACGGTGGGGAGCAGCGCGAAGGCGACGTCGCCGCCCAGAGCGGCGTCGATGTCGTCGTCGTGCAGCGTGTGGCCGTCGCGCGAGGGGACCAGCCGCAGCGGGACGTCGCGGAGCTCGGCCCACGACCGCAGCGCGTGCTGGTCGGTCGGAAAGTCGAGCTCGGTCGCGAGCAGGGCGCGCCGCGGGGGCGTCGGGCGGTGGAAGGTGGCCAGCAGCGCGTGCAGGTTGACGGTGATCGAGCCGGTCGCGATGACCTCGTCGGGGTACGCGCCGACGAGCTTGCCGAGCGCGCCGGACAGCCGCTCCGCGAGCGCGAACCAGTCGTCCCAGCCGGCGACGCCGTGGTACTGCCACTGGCGCATGCGGCGCTCGATGGCGGCCTGCGCGCCGTAGCTCAGCGGGCCGAGCGAGTTGCCGTCGAGGTAGACGCCCTTGGGGAGCAGGAAGGCGTCGAGTCGGGGGAGGCGCGAGGGGTCTGGCACGGCGCGAGCCTACCGCGGGGCGCCACCCGCGACGCGGCCGCCGGCCGCCCTGGCGGGCGGGTCAGCCCAGCGGCCGCAGCAGCGCCCGCGCCGGCGAGGCGTCGGCCTCGGGCAGCGACAGTGGCAGGCAGATGAGCTCGTAGCGGCCGGGGGCGATGCGCTCTAGGGCCAGACCCTCGACGATCGTCAGGTCGTGGGCCGCGCAGGCGCGGTGGGCCGGCAGGTCCTTCGAGGTCAGCGGGTCGACGCTGGGGGCGTCCGTGCCGACGAGGCGGACGCCGCGCTCGGCCAGCCACGCGACGGCCGCCGGCGCGAGCGGCCGGAAGCCCGTGGGGAAGGTCGTGCCCCAGGCGTCGGGCTCGCCGGTGTGCAGCAGCACGCGCGGCGGCAGGCCGCCCTCGGGCGTCTCGGCCTCGGTCAGCGCGGCCTCCAGCGCCGATACGCTCACCGCGTCGTCGCCGGCGCTGACGTCGAGCACCAGCGCCTCGCCCACCAGCCGCCGCAGGTCGACGCCGCCGAGGCGCGCGCCGCGGTCGTCGTAGTGCCACGGGGCGTCGACGTGCGTGCCGGCGTGCAGGCTCGTGGCGATCGAGCCGACGTTGACGGCGTCGCCGTCGGCGATGCGGGCGCCGACGCCGAACGCCAGCGCGACGTCGCCCGGCCAGTTCGGGTGGCCGGCCGCGAGGGCGCGCGTGACGTCGAGGAGGGGCGGGGTCGGGCGCTCGCCGGTCACGGGGCCACCGGCGACGTGGCTGCCGCTGCATCCCGCGCCGCGCCGCGCTTGGCCGCGCCGCGCACGGCCGCGCCGCGCACGGCGTCGGTCAGGCGCTCGGTCCAGCGGTCCACCGCCTCCTCCGTCGCGGCCTCCACCATGACCCGCAACAGCGGCTCGGTGCCCGAGGCGCGCACCAGGACGCGCCCGTTCCCGCCGAGGTCGACGCTCGCCGCGGCGACGGCGGCCACGACCTCTGGGTCGTCGGTGAGCCCGTCCTTGGTGGCGTCCGGGACGCGCACGCCGACCAGCCGCTGAGGGAACACGGGGATCTCGTCCACCCAGGTCTCCAGCGGCCGGCCCGCCGTGCGGCAGGCCGCGAGCACCTGCAGCGCCGTCAGGATGCCGTCGCCGGTGGGCGCCTTGTCGAGGAACAGCACGTGGCCCGACTGCTCGCCGCCGAGGCTGAGGCCCTCGGCGCGCAGGCCCTCGAGCACGTAGCGGTCGCCGACCGCCACCCGGTGCATCGTGACGCCGCGTTCGGCGAGGTAGCGCTCGGTGCCCAGGTTGGTCATGTGGGTGGCCACGACGGCGCGCTCTCCACGCGCGAGGGCGCAGATGGCGAGGATGTGGTCGCCGCTCACCAGGCGTCCGCGACGGTCGACGAGCAGGGCGCGGTCGGCGTCGCCGTCGAAGGTGACGCCCGCGTCGAGGCCCGCCGCGACCACCCGTTCGCTGAGCGCCTCGGGGTGGGTGCTGCCGCAGCCGACGTTGATGTTGGTGCCGTCCGGCTTGGCGTTGATGACGTCGAGCCGCGCGCCGATCTTCTGGAACACCGCCGGCGCCAGTGCGTAGGCGGCGCCGTGGGCGCAGTCGAGGCCCACGCGCAGGCCGTCGAGGTAGGGCGCCTGCTGCAGCAGGAAGCGCACGTAGTGGCCGTCCTCGCTGCGGTAGCGGCTGGCGTGGCCGAGCTCGGCCCCGATGCGCCGCGGGCCAGCGTCCGCGCCGGCTTCCAGGCGAACCTCGAGCTCCGCCTCCTCCTCGTCGGTCAGCTTGGCGCCGTCGGGGCCGAAGAGCTTGAGGCCGTTGTCGTCGAACGGGTTGTGGGAGGCGCTGACCACCACGCCGGCGTGGGCGCCGAGCGCCCGCACCATGTGGCTCACCCCGGGCGTCGGCATGATGCCCAGGTCGACGACGTCGGCGCCGCGGGAGGTCAGGCCGGCGGTCATGGCGGCCACCAGCATCGGGCCGGAGCGCCGCGTGTCGCGGCCGATGACGACGGTCGGGCGGCCGCCGTTCCGCTCGTGGAGGTGGTCGGCGGTGGCTGCCCCGAGGCCGAGAGCGAAGGTGGCGGTCATCGGGTTGGCGCCCGCGACACCGCGGATGCCGTCGGTGCCGAAGTAGCGTCGCGCGGACATGGGGGACATCGTAGCGTGCAGGGCGTGGCCGAAGGGGGTCTTTCGACACGCGCGGCGTGCGGCGCCGCGGCGGTCGCGCGCCGCGGCGCGCATCCGACCCGGCCGAGCCCCGCGGCCGGTGCTAGCCTGCCGGCATGAGCCAGATCGCGGTACGCCCCGTCGAGGCGCGCATCTACACGAACGAGTTCCGGGTGTACGGGATGGTCCACTTCCGCCCCAACACGGGCGTCGCGTGGCTCCTCAACGCCGAGGACCGGCCCCACCTGCCGATGACCGAGGTGCGCATGTACCGCGCCGGCATCGAGCACCCGCCCAGTCCCGACGACCTGGTGTACGAGAGCGACTTCGTCGCCATCCCCAAGTCGTCGATCGCCTGGATCGCCGGCGGCGCCCGCGACGAGGCCCGGGAGGGCATGGGGCTGCACGCCCGCGACGTCATCCTGGTGTACCCCACCTACGTCCTGGCCGGCTCCTTCGCCATGCGGCCCGAGGTGCGGCTGTCCGACTTCGTGGGCCTGGCGATGGGGAAGAAGTCGTTCCTGACCTTGACGAACGTGCGGGTGCTCGGCGCGGCGAAGCCCGGCGCCAGCTTCGCCGAGCGGCCGGTGCTGCAGAGCCACGAGTTCGTCACGGTCGACGTCCGCAAGGTCGCGGGGGTGCTCGACGCGCGCAGCGCCGACCCGATGAAGGCCTACCGCGTCGACGGCTGAGGACCCGCGCGGTCAGCCCTCGCCTTCGCCGTCGAGCCGCCGCTCCCAGTTGAAGCGCCGGTTCCGCCGCGGCGTGGGCCCCTCCCACCCGGGGCTCGGCGAGGTGGCGGCGACGTCCGGCGCGCCGCGACCCAGGCCGTAGAGGGCCAGGACCACCGCGCCGCGCTCCTCGGACTGGATGGGGACGAGGCCGGCGTCGCCCGCCCAGGCGTCGAGCTCATCGGGCGCGGGGAAGCGCAGCCCGCCCCAGCCCATCAGCGCCTGCAGCGGGCGCCCCAGCGGGCCGGCGCGGCGGGCGTACATGAACCAGGCGCGGCCGGCGGGGCGCAGCACGCGGGCGATCTCGCCCAGCGCGCGCGCAGGGTCGGCGAGCTCGTTGAGCGTGGCGCCGACGACCACCGCGTCGAAGCGGTCGTCGGCGAAGGGCAGCGCGTGGGCGTCGCCCTGCACGAGGCTCAAGCTCACGCCGTCGCGCGCCGCCAGCCGGGCGGCCTCCACGAGGAAGGGCCGCGACGCGTCGAGCGCGTGGACGTTCGCCCCCGCGGCGGCCAGCGTGCGGGCGTAGAGGCCGGCCGAGCAGCCGACGTCGAGCACCTCGGCGCCGGCCGCGGGCGCGGTCCAGGCGACCAGGGCCTTGAGCTCGCGCGCGGTGCTGAACGCGCCGCGCGTCAGCAGGCCGACGGAGCGGTGGCGCCACAGCGGCTCGTACGCCCGCGCCGTCAGGCGCCAGCGGTTGACCCAGGCTGCCGCGCCACCGCCGGGCACGCTGCCGCGCGGCGGCCGGCCGTCGACGATCGCGCCCGGCGCTCCGGGCCCGTCCAGCGCGCCGCTTGCGCCGCGCGCGCCCGCGCCGTCAGAGGTTCCAGCCACCGGCCACCTCCAGGTGCACGCCCGTGACGTAGCGCGCGGGCGGGCTCAGCAGGTAGCGAACGGCGGCCACCAGCTCGTCGAGCGTGCCGGCGCGGCCCATCGGGATCTCCTCCAGCGGCTGGGTGACGCTGTTCTCCATGACGCCGGGGCTGACGACGTTGACGGTGATCCCGTGCGCCGCCTCGCTGCGCGCGAGGGCCTTCGTGTAGAGGATGACCCCGGTCTTGGCGATCTGGTAGGCGACGATGCCCGGGCGTGCCTTGAGCAGCTCGGCGCCCGTGTAGCCGATGTTGACGATGCGGCCGCCGCCGGCCGCGCGCATGATCGGGACCGCGCGCTGGCAGGCGTAGAAGGTCGCGTGCAGGTTGGAGTCGAGCATGTGGTGCCAGGTGCCCGCGTCGAGCTCGGCCAGCGGTCCCTTGTGGTAGTCGCCGACGTTGTTGACGAGCACCCGCAGGCCGCCGAGCGCCTGCGCGGCGGCGTCGACCAGGCCCTGCGCCTCGGACTCGACCGTGACGTCGGCCCGCAGGGCGACGGCGCGCACGCCGAGCGCCTCGGCGGCCGCGACCACCTCTTGGGCCTCGGCCGCGCTGCGGCGGTAGTGGACGGCGACGTCGAGCCCCTCGGCGGCGAGGCCCAACGCGACCGCCCGCCCGATGCCCTTCGCCGAGCCGGTCACCAGGGCGCCGCCGCGGCCTGGCAGCTCCAGCGGGGACGGTGCGCGCCTCAAGCGCGGACCCCGTCCGCGTCGGGCGCGGGGCCGTGGGTCGCCCCCGTCGCCGGGTCGGCGACGAGCCGCGGGGCCGAGAAGCCGGTCGCCAGGTAGTGCTCGACCAGAGCCAGGGTCGGCGCGTTGAGGTCCATGGCCAGCGCCTCCTCGGGGGTCACCCAGGCGTGCGCCTGGGCCTCGTCGTTGAGCGTCACGTCCTCGCCGGTGGCGCGCGCGACGAAGTTGAGCAGCACGAAGTGGGCGGGGCGATGGAACTCCGGGTGGTCGACGGCCTCGTGGGTCGGCGCCCACACCACCTCGGTGAGCGCCAGGCCCGTCTCCTCGCGCACCTCCCGGTGCACGGCGGCCAGCAGCGTCTCGCCGAGATCGACCTTGCCCCCGGGGACGCCCCAGCGGTCGCGCCACTTGTGCGTGCGGATGAGCAGCAGGCGGCCGGACGGGCCGACGATGAGCGCGCCCACCGTCACCAGTGGGTAGCCGCGGCCGGGCTCCGGGGCGGCGCCGGGTGGCGCGCCAGGTGGCGGGCCGGCGGGCACGCCGGGTGGCGGGCCGGGTGGCCCGCCGGGTGGCGCGCCGGGTGGCCCGCCACACGCGGTCATGCGCCCGCCAGGTGCCGCCGGAAGCGTCGCGCGCGCAGCGCCTGGACCGCCACGACGTAGGCGGCCATGGCGTACACGACGACGACGTAGGCGAACGGCTGGCCCAGCGCGAGGCACACGCCCAGCACCAGCAGCTGCGTCGAGAGGCCGAGGTTGACGAGCGTGGCGGTGCTCCACAGGTCGTTCCAGGCGAGCCGGTCGACCAGCGCCGGTGCCTCGGGGGGTGCGCCGGAGCTCCCCGAGGCCGTGGGCGCCGAAGCGCCCCCCGACGCCAGCCGCTCGAACGCGGCCGCGTCGAGCCTGGCGATCAGCTCGTCCTGCGGCCGCAGGACGGCGTCGTAGAAGCCGCGGAAGGCCGCCAGCCAGCGCGCCGGCGCGCCCGGGGGGTGCTCGGCTTCGTCGGCGATGCCGACGCGCAGGGCCCGGTAGCGCCGCTCCAGGTTGAAGTCCAGCGACAGCATCGCCATGAGCAGCAGGTAGGCGCCGGCCGCCAGCGGCCACGCCCAGGCGCCCGGCCCGTGCAGCGCCAGCGCGGCGAACAGCACGCCGTTGACGAGCGTGTCCAGGACGGTGTCGAGGTAGCGGCCCATCTGCGTCACGCGGCCCGTGGCGCGCGCCAGGCCGCCGTCCATGTTGTCGAGCAGCGTCTTGGCCTGCAGCAGGGCCGCGGCGGTCCACAACGCGGGTTGCCCGCCGACCGCGATGGCGGCCGCGGCACCGAGGCCGAGCGCGCTGTGGCTCCACACGACCGCCTGCGGATCGACCCCGAGTCGCGCCAGCACGCGGACGCCCGCCGTCGCGACGGGCTGCAGCAGCCACAGAAGCACCTCGGACCGCGGCCGGGGCTTCGGCGCCGCCGCCGCGTCGATCTTCCAAGTCGCCTCGGTCGCACGCATCGCGTTCAGCGTAGCAGCGCGCCAGGCCGCGCAACCCGCGCTCCGCCACGTTCTTCCGGGGGTACCCTGGGCGCATGCTTCTGGCCTCGTGGCTCGTGCTGCTCGTGTTGGCGATCCTCATCTGGGTGGGACCGCTGTGGCGCCCGCGGGGCCTGCCCGGGGTCGCGCGGTCCCGGCCGTGGGCGCTCGGCCACCGCGGCGTGCGCGGTTCGCTCCCCGAGAACACCCTCGCGGCCTTCCGGGCCGCGCTCGACGCCGGCCTCGACGGCCTCGAGACCGACGTACAGCGGACGCGCGACGGCGCGCTGGTGCTGGTGCACGACTTCCGGGTGGCGGGTCTGCGCGTCTGCGACGCCGACGAGGCCGAGCTGCGGGCCGTGGTGCCGCAGCTGGCCACGCTGGCGGAGCTGCTGGCGCTGGTGCGCGAGCGCCCCGGCACGCTGCTCAACGTCGAGCTCAAGACCGTGGGCTGGAACGACCGCCGCCTCGCCGCCGCGGTCGCGGCCGCCCTCGTCGCCAGCGGTCTGGGGGACCGCCTGGTGGTGTCGTCGTTCAGCTTCGTGGCGCTGCTGCGCTTCCGCCTGCGCGCGCCCGGCGTCCGGACCGCGTACCTGTGGTCGGAGGATTCGCGCGTGCCGTGGCCGGGGCGCCGCGCCTGGCCCGCGGCGCTGCTGCACGTCGACGCGCTGCACCCGCACCACCCCGCCGTCACGCCCGCGCGCGTCGCGCGTTGGAAGGGTCGGGGGCTGACGGTGAACACCTGGACCGTCAACGACCCGGCCGACGTCGCGCGGGTGGTGGCCGCCGGCGTCGACGGCGTCATGGGGGACGACCCCGAGGCCCTGCTGCGGGCGTTGAACCGCGCGACGTAGGATGGGCCGCAGGTCGTGCGCCGCCGCCCTCGCCGTTCGGCGAGCGGGCGGAGGTGCCCCGCGTCCCTAGGAGGTCCGATGAGCCTGCCACGATTGAAGGTGATCACGTCCAACAACCTCGACCTGTTCCAGGAGCGGCTCGACCGCTACCTCGAGCAGCTCGACCGTGACGAGGTGGTGGTGGACGTGAAGTTCTCGACCGCCGCCTTGGGCGAGACGGTCGAGTTCAGCGCGTTGGTGCAGACGCAGAAGACCGAGTCCTGGGCGTGACCCGGTCCGGCCCCGCGCGCCCGGCGCGGCCGCGCGGGGCGCACGCGGCCGCTCGGCCGCGCCGGCTGCTCGACCGCGCCGGCCGCGTGGCTGCGGCCGTGCCCCCGCCGGGCTAGACTGAAGCCTCATGTCGACCACCCTCGTTCTGGCCGTCGACGACGAGCCCGCACTGCTCAAGCTCACCGAGCACGCGCTCAAGCAGGGCGGTTACGCGGTCCTGACGTTCGACGACGCGCGCGACGCCCTCGAGGAGATGCGCGACGGCCTGCGGCCGGACGTCATCGTCAGCGACATCCACATGCCGGCGATGACGGGCTTCGAGTTCTACGAGCACGTGCGCCAGATCGGCGAGCTGCGGGCCGTGCCTTTCCTGTTCCTGACGGCGCTCGAGGACCGCGCCAACATGCGCCGCGGCATGACCCTCGGGGCCGACGACTACCTCACCAAGCCCGTTCGCACCCAGGAGTTGCTCGAGGCCGTCGAGGTCCGCCTGCGCCGGATCGCGGAGCTGCGCAAGCCCCTCGAGGGCGTCGTCAGCGCGCTCGGCCTGGGGCACCCGGTCGTGTCGCGCGACGGCGAGCGCCTCGACTGGGAGTCGCTCAAGGCCCTGGAGCTGCTCTTCTACCTGCTCGAGCACCGCTCGGGCGCCACCACCTTCGAGGTCGCCGAGGCGCTGTGGCCCGGCAAGACGGAGGCCAAGGCCTCGTCGTCCTTCCACACGACGCTGTACCGGCTGCGCAAGGTCATGGGCGGCGAACTGGTCGAGTCGGCCAACCGCCGCTACTACCTGCAGGACCGCTTCACCATCGAGTACGACGTCGATCAGTACCGCGCGCTCGCCAAGCGTGCCCGCGACTCGCGGCTCGCCGCGGACTACCGCACCGCGGTCGACCGCTACACGGGCCACTTCATGACCGGCTTCGAGGGCGCGTGGGTCGAGGACCTGCGCGAGTTCCTGTGCTCCGAGCAGCTCGCGCTGCTGCACGCCGCGGCCGCGGCGGCCCGGGGCGAGCGCGACCTCGACGGCGCCACCCAGCTCTTCCGCCGGATGACGGAGCACGAGCCCTACTCCGAGCTCGCCTGGAGCGGCCTCGCGGACGTGTGGGAGGAGCGCGGCGATCGCGTCCGCGCCGGCGAGGTGCGCGCGCGCTTCGAGCGCCTGATGGACGAGGGCTGACCCGACCTTTCGCGGCGTTCGCGGCGACCCGCGCGCGAGCCGCCGACCACACCCAGGGGGCATCCGCCCCGCTCGGAGGTTCCCATGTACCCCATCGATCTCAGCGGCCGAGTCGGCCTCGTCATGGGCGTGACCAACCAGCGCAGTCTGGCCTGGTCCATCGCCCAGCCCCTCACGCGGGCCGGCGCCAGCCTGGTGTACTCCTACCAGGGCGAACGCCTGCGGCCCACGCTCGAGAAGCTCACCGAGGGTGAGGCCGCGACGCTCATCGCCTGCGACGTCACCGACGACGCCCAGCTCGACGACCTGTTCGCCGCGGTCGAGGCCGAGCACGGCCGCCTCGACTACGTCGTGCACGCGCTGGCGTTCGCGCCTGCGGACACCTTCGCGCGCCCCTTCCACCACGTCAGCCGCGAGGACTGGCGCATCGCCATGGACGTCAGCGCCTACTCGCTGGTGGCGGTCACGCACCGCGCCGCCAGGCTGATGCCGCAGGGCGGCTCGATCGTGACGCTGTCGTACCTGGCGGCGGAGCGGGTGGTGCCGCACTACAACATGATGGGCGTGGCCAAGGCCGCGCTCGAGGCGTCGGTGCGTTACCTCGCGTACGACCTCGGGCCCAGCAACGTCCGCGTCAACGCGATCTCGGCGGGGCCCGTGCGCACGGTCGCCGCGCGCTCGATCTCGGGCTTCGGCGACATGTTCAGCGAGGGGGGCTCGCAGTCGATGATGAAGCGCAACATCACGGCCGAGGAGGTCGGACGGGCCGCCTTCGCCGTGCTCATCCCCGAGTTCGGCGGCGGCATCACCGGCGAGACGATCTACGTCGATGCCGGCTTCAACGCCATCGGCATGTTCATCCCGCCGGGCTACCCGGACCAGAGGAACGAACCGGGTTGAGCGCCGCCGCCACGGCCCTGGAGCCGGTCTTCCGCGAGGTCCTCGCCGACCTCGAGACGCCGCTGACGGCCTACCTCAAGGTCGCCGGCCCGCCGTCGTTCCTCCTCGAGTCGGTCGAGCAGGGCGAGCGGGTGGCGCGCTACTCGTTCATCGGCACCGGCGCCCGCCGGCGCTTCGAGGCGCGCGGCGAGCGCCTGGTGATCACCGAGGGCGGGCGCAGCGAGACGGTCGTCACGCGCGACCCGCTGCGCGTGCTGTGGGAGCGGACCGTGCGCCCCACCGCGCCGCACCCCGACCTGCCCGCCTTCTGGAGCGGGGCCGTGGGTTACGCCGCCTACGACCTCGTGCGCCTCTACGAGCGGCTGCCCGACGGCAACCCCGACGAGCTCGGCATCCCCGACCTGTGCTTCGTCGAGCCCGAGGTGCTGCTGGTGTTCGACCACCTGCGGCGCAAGGCCTACGTGGTCGCGCCGGCGATGGCGGGCGACGCCGACGACCGGGCGCGGGCGCAGGCCCTGGTCGACGCCACCTACGAGCGCCTGCGTGGCCCGCTGCCGGGCGTCCCCGGCGACCGCGCAGGGCGCCGCGTCGCGTTCACCAGCAACTTCACCGCCGACGCCTTCCGGGCGGCGGTCGCGCGCGCCGTCGCGTACGTCCAGGCGGGCGACGTCTTCCAGGTGGTGCCCAGCCAGCGGCTCTCCGCCGACCTCGGCGTGCACCCCTTCGCCGTCTACCGCGCGCTGCGCGCGATCAACCCCAGCCCCTACCTCGGCTACCTCGACCTCGGGCCCGCGACGCTGGTCGCCAGCAGCCCCGAGAGCCTGGTGCGCGCCCAGGGCCGCACGGTGGAGACCCGCCCGATCGCCGGCACCCGGCGCCGCGGCGCCGACGCCGCGGAGGACGCGGCGCTCGCCGAGGAGCTGCTCGCCGACCCCAAGGAGCGCGCCGAGCACGTCATGCTCGTCGACCTCGGGCGCAACGACCTGGGGCGCGTGTGCCGCGCCGGCAGCGTGCGGGTGACCGACCTCATGAGCGTCGAGCGCTACTCGCACGTCATGCACATCGTGTCCCGGGTCGAGGGCGAACTGGCCGAGGGCCGCACCGCGCTCGACGCCCTGGCGGCGACGCTGCCGATGGGCACGGCCTCCGGCGCGCCCAAGGTGCGGGCGATGGAGATCATCGACGAGCTCGAGCCGGTGCGCCGCGGGCCCTACGCCGGCGCCTTCGGCTACCTGGCCGTGGGCGGCGACATGGACATGGCGCTCACGCTGCGCACGATGGTCGTCACCGGCGGACGCCTGCACCTGCAGGCCGGCGGCGGCGTGGTCGCCGACAGCGACCCCGAGCTCGAGTACCAGGAGTCGCTCAACAAGCTCGCGGCGCTGCGGCGGGCGGTCGAGCTGGCGGCGGAGGGCCTCGCGTGACCCGCGTCCTGATGCTGGACAACTACGACTCGTTCACCTACAACCTGGTGCAGTACCTGCTCGAGCTGGGCGCCGACGTCACCGTGTGGCGCAACGATGCCTTCACCTGGGAGGAGCTGGACGCGCTCGCCCCGGACGCGGTCGTCGTGTCGCCCGGCCCCTGCACGCCGAACGAGGCCGGCCTGTCGGTGCCGCTCATCCAGCGGCTCAGCGGGCGTGTCCCGCTGCTCGGCGTGTGCCTGGGGCACCAGGCGATCGGCCAGGCCTTCGGCGGCCGGGTCGTGCGGGCGCCGCTCATCATGCACGGCAAGACCAGCGCGGTCGCGCACGACGGCAGCGGCGTGTTCGCCGAGCTGCCGGACGGCGTGGTGTGCACCCGCTACCACTCGCTCGTCGTCGAGGACCCGCCGCCGGAGCTGCGCGTCAACGCCTGGGTCGACGAGGTCGACCAGCGGACGATCATGGGCCTGCGCCACGCCGAGCACCCCACGTGGGGCGTCCAGTTCCACCCCGAGAGCGTGCTCACCGAGCACGGGCACGACATGCTGCGCAACTTCCTGGCGCTGGCGCGAGGCGGCGACGCGGTACGGTGACGGCCGCATGGATGCCCCCTGGGTGAGCGTCATCACGGCCACGATCGGCCGGCGCGCCGCGATGCTCGCCAAGCTCGACGCGCTGCGGGCCCAGACGCTCCCGCCGGAGCGTTTCGAGTGGGTCGTGGTGGCGGACGGCGACGACGACGGCACCCTGGCCGCCATCGCCGCGGCGGCGCCGCCGTTCCGACTGCGCACCCTGCGGTTGCCCCGCAGGTCGGGCGCCGCGACCGCCCGCAACGCCGCGGTGGCGGCGGCCCGCGGCGGCGTCCTGCTGTTCTCGGACGACGACTGCGTGCCCGACGACGACAACCTCGAGCGGCACTGGCGCGCCCAGGAGGCCGCCGCCGCGCCGACGGCGATGGTCGGGTCGTTGACCTTCGTCGCCGAGGACGGCGGCGCGACGTCGTGGCGCCCGCGCCGCGTCGGCTACTGGAACCTCAACGGGGCGAACGCCTCGCTACCCGCCGCGGCGTTCGCCGCCGCCGGCGGCTTCGACGAGGGCCTGGAGGGCTACGGCGGCGAGGACGTCCTGCTGGGGTACGAGCTGCACCGCAGCGGGGTGCGTTTCCGGGCCCTGCCGGGGGCTCACGCGCGGCACCTGGGGCCCGATCCCGCCGCCTCCGGCGACGCGTCCAAGGCCCGCAGCGCGGGGCGCAACGCCGTGCGCATCGCCGGCCGGCGGCCGGAGCTGCGCGACCGCCTGGGCGTGCGGCCCGCGCTGCTCCACGCCAAGCGCGCCGTCCTGCCGTGGCTCGCCTGGCTCGGTCCCCGGGTGGCCGGCGACCTCGCCTACGTGGAGGGGGCCCTGGACGAGCTCCGCGGCCGGGCGGAGGCGCCCGCGCGGGACCGACCCGGCGGAGCGGGGCCGGCCCGGTGACGCGCCTGCTGCTCGTCTCCAACGGACACGGCGAGGACGTCATCGCCGCGACCCTGGCGCGCCGGCTGCGGGCCGCCGGCTTCGAGCTGGCCGCGACGCCGCTCGTGGGGCGCGGGCGCGCGTACGACG
>JAHYJQ010000063.1 GCA_019429025.1 Trueperaceae bacterium
GGGGGGGGGGGGGCCTGAACGCGGCGGGCTTCGCGGTCGCGGTAGGGGCCGGCCCGCCCGCGCGGGGCCCGATGATCGGCGCCGGGGCAGGACGCAGGCGTCGAGCCCGTGCGTCAGCCCTCCGGCGGCTCGAGCCTCGCCAAGCGCTCCGCGCTGGCCGCCCGCGCCTTGATCCGCAGGCCGGCGATGACCAGCACCACGGTCGCGAGCATGAGGCCGATCGCGATCGGGCGGTCGAAGAACGCCATCAGGTTCCAGCGCGACTTGATCGCGCTGACCATGAAGCTCTGCTCCAGGATGGGGCCGAGCACCATGCCCAAGACCACCTGAGCCAGCGGGAAATCGCCCATGCGCAGCACGAAGGCGAACAGGCCCATCAGGACCATGACGGCGACGTCGAACGGGTTGTTGTTGATGGCGTACGCGCCCACGATGCAGATGCCCGCAATGACCCCGAGCAGCAGGTTGACGGGGATGCGCACCACATAGGCGGCGATGTAGGCGGTCAGGTAGCCGAACACGGGCAGCAGCACCACGTTGGCGACGAGGAACGCGCCGAACAGCGCCATCACCAGCCCGGGCTGCTGCTCGAACAGCAGCGGTCCCGGGGTGATGCCTTTCATGATGAACACGCCCAGCACGATGGCCGTGGTCGTGTCGCCAGGCAGCCCCAGCGAGAGCGCCGGAATCCAGGCGCTGGCGACGGCGGCGTTGTTGCTGCTGGTGCCGGCGAGCACCACCCGGTCGTCGGCCTCCTCGTCCTGGGCGCCGCGTCTGCCGGCCAGCTTCTGCAGCGAGCTGGCCACCCAGGCGGCGATGTCGGCGCCGGCGCCGGGCAGGAAGCCGACGAAAGTGCCGATGAGCGATGACCGCAGCACCAGCAGCTTGTTGCGCAGCATCAGCAGGACCGGTTCGACGAAGAACGCGAACGCCTTGGAGCCGACGGTGGGCGGGACCCGGCGCTGCTCGACCGTTGGGCGCGCGAACACGTTCTGCAGCACCTCGCTGAAGCCGAACAGACCGATCATGGCGACGATGAAGTTGAGTCCGCCCAGCATGTTGGGGCTGCCGAAGTCGAACCGTGCGTACCCGAGCGTGGGATCGATGCCCACGGTGGAGAACAGCACCCCGATGAGCAGGGAGACCAGCGCCTTGAGGGACGAGCCGCTGGAGGCGAAGATACCGGCCGTGAGCCCGAGGATGGCGATCCAGAAATACTCGAAGGAAGAGAAGTTCTTGGCGACCGTCGCCAGCGTCGTCGCGGCGAAGATCAGGAGTACGGTGCCGATGAGGCCCCCCACCATGCTGCCCATCGCGCTGATGCCGAGGCCGTACTTGGCGCCGCGGCGGCGCGCGATGCCGTAGAGGTCCTCGACGTACGCGGCGGAGGCCGGTGTACCCGGGATCTTGGCGACGACCGAGCCGACGTCGCCGGCGTAGATCGCCACCGCCGTGATGGCGATGATCGCCGGCAGGGCCAGGACGGGGTCGAGGAAGAAGGCGATGGGGATGAAGAGCGCCACCGCCAGGGTGGCGGTCAGGCCCGGCACGGAGCCGAAGACCGCCCCATAGAGCCCGCCGCCGATGAGCGCCATCAACCCTTGCCAGGTGAACAGCTCGTTCACAGTGGCACCCCTAGCAGGCGGGTGAAGGCGAGGTAGATGACCCAGGTGCTGGTGACGGTGACGATCGCCGCCACCCACCACTTGGCCCGCAGCAAGATCGTCACGCCGAAGATGAGCGCGGCGCTGGAGGGCACGAAGCCGATCTGCCGGTGGAACAGCGGGTACAGCAGGCCCAGGAGGACGACGAGCCCGACCCGCAGCAGTCCGTGGCCCTGCAGGCCGAACGAGCGGAACTCGGCGACGAGGCGGGCCGGCTGCGCGAGACCGTGCAGCAGCACCGCCACGCCGCAGGTGGCCAGGGCGATGGCCAACAGGCCGGGGAAGAGCGCCGGCCCCGGATGACCGTCACGCAGCGTGGGGAAGTTGCGCGTCTCGAACCACACCCACGTCCCGGCGAGGAAGAACGCCAGGCCGAACAGGAGATTGGTCATCCGGGGCCGGACCATGGCTTACTCCTCGGTGACGCCGGCGATCTCGAGCAGGCGGCCGTTGACCTCGTGTTGCTCCTGGATGAAGGCGCTGAACTCGTCCGCGTTCATCGGTTGCAGCGTGAAGCCGGCGGCGGTCAGCGGGTCGATGAAGTCGTCGGACGCCATGGCGGCTTCGATCGCGTCCGCCAGCGTCGCGCGCACGTCGGCCGGCAGGCCGGCGGGCGCGGCCACGGCGGCCCAGCCGCCGATGCTCCAGTCGTATCCCAGCTCCCTGAGGGTGGGCACGTCGGGGAAGCGCCCGACCCGGTTCGGCGACATGACGCCGAGGACCTTGACCTCACCGGCGCCCAGGAGCGACGCGGCCTCGGCCAATGCGGCCGTCACGACGTCCACGCCCCCGGCCAGCAGTTCCTGGAAGGCGGGTGCGGCGCCCTGGCTGGGTACCCACGGCATCGCGTCGGGATCGAGATCGGCGGCGAGGAGCAGGCCGATGCGTGCGAGGTCCCAGATCCCGCCCATGGCCGTGCCGGAGGCCTGCAGCTCGCCGGGGTTGGCACGGATGTGGTCGAGCAGCTCGTCGAGCGTGTCCCACGGGGCGTCGGCACGCACCGTGACGGCGGACGGGTTGTTGATCATCAGGCCGAGGGGTGTGTAGTCGACGTAGCTGAGCGTCGTCTGGCCGATGTGCGGCAGCATCGTGATCTCGACCGTGATCGCGCCGATGGTGTAGCCGTTTGCGGGGGCCTGGGCGAGGGCCAGGTGCCCGACGACGCCGCCGCCCCCCGTGCGGTTCACGACGTTGACGTTGACGTCGAGCGATTGGGTCAACACGGCCGCCAGCGTCCGCGAGGTGGTGTCGGTGCCGCCACCGGGCGACCACGGCACGGTGAAGGTGATCGGGCGGGCGGGGAACGTCTGGGCCGCGGCGGCCGCGGCCAGGAGCAGAACGACGAGCATCACGAGCAGTCGCTTCATGTGGTGGGTCCTTCCTACGGAGGTGGTTCGGTCGACGAACGGACGGCGGGATCGGTCTTCGGTCGCGGTGGCATCACCCCCTTCGTGGTTGAACCGTGCGTGCCAAGTCGCACGTCGCGGTTCGGCATGTCAACGGTGGCGCGCGAAGCGTTCGCTGGCCTCCATGAGGCCGGCGTCGCGGGCGATGTCGCTGAGCGCACGGGCGGCTTGGCGCAGGCGCTCGGGCGGCGTCGGCGCGTGCGGCGGACGCGGCGCACCGATGCCGCCCACCGCCAGGCCCAGGGCGGCCTTGAGCAGCGGCAGGTCGCCGCCGTACCCGAGCGCGCGGGTGGTCTGCGTGACGACGCGCTGCCAGCGCGCGGCCTCCGCGAGATCGCCCGCCGCGACGCTGTCGAACAGCTTCACGTAGGGCTCGGGGAACACGCCGCCGGGCCCGGTGACCATGCCCGCGGCGCCGGCCTGCAGGGTCGTCAGGGCCAGGTGATCGGCCCCGGTCAGCAGCGTGAAGCCGTCGAGGTCGAGCAGGTCGAGCATCTTCGCGAGGTTGCCGCTGGAGTCCTTGGAGCCGACCACGACGCCGTCGGCGTACAGGCGCCGGGTGATCTCCAGGCCGTAGCCGTTCGAGGTGCGTTGGGGGATGTCGTAGAGGAAGGTGGGGACGTCGCAGGCCTCCGCCACGGCACGCACGTGGCGTTCGAGCGCCGCCTGGTCGTGCTCGAAGTAGTACGGCGCCACGACGGCGACACCGTCGGCGCCGACCGTGGCGGCGTGGTGCGCGAGTCTTGCGCTGGCGGCGGTGCTCGCATCACCCACCTGGACGATCACGGCCAGCCGCCCGGCGGCGGCCTCGGCGAAGGCCGCGGTGGTCCGCTCGCGCTCCTCGAGCGAGAGGAGGGCGCCTTCGCCGGTCGTGCCGTTGACGAACACCCCATGGACCCCGCCGGCCACGAGGTACTCCACCATCGGACGGATCGCCGCCAGGTCGAGCGCGACGCCCTCTGCATCGAGAGGCGTCGGCGGCGGCACCACCACACCACGGATCTTGCGCATCTACTCTCCTTCCGGCGCTCGCGCTGACGGCGAGCTCGTGCGAGCTGTGCGGTTGCGTTCACGCGTGCTCCGCATGGCGAGACGGTGGACGACGGGTCGGGTCGCCCGGTAGAGCTCGAGGAAGTCGGGGTAGCGCTCGTCGTACTCCGGCGCCATCGCCGGGTCCGGCTCGAGGTCGGGTTCGTACGCCACCCAGCGCTCGAGGTCGGCCCGCTGCAGGTGGCCGGCGGCGAGGCCGGCGAGGAACGCGTCGCCGTACGCGGCACCGACGGCGACGCGGGCACGCCGTTGGCGCCGCTGCGTGACGTCGCTGACGATCCGTGCGCCGACGCCCCGGGCGCCGCCGCCCACGGCGACGATGCGGCGCACCGGTGCGCCGATGGCGTCGAACGTTTCGAGGTTGTGCCGGATGCCGTACGCGATGCCCTCGAGGGCCGCGCGGAAGAGGTGGTCGCGACCGTGCGCCAGGCTGAGGCCGACGACGACGCCGCGTGCGTAGGGATCGTTGAGTGGCGTGCGTTCGCCGCTGAAGTACGGCAGCAGGAGGAGCCCTTCGGCGCCGGGTGCGACGCGTTCCGCGCCGGCGAAGAGCGCCTCGAAGGCTTCGGCCTCGGGCACCCCCGGTGCGGTGAGTTCGCGCAGCCAGGCGGTGAGCGAGCCGGTCGTGCCCATGCCCGCCGCGAGGGCCCAGGTGCCGGCGAACGGCCCGGCCGTGGCCCAGGTGCGCCGATCGGGGATGGGCGCCTCGACCATCAGCACGAAGAAGGTGGTGGATCCGTACATGATCATCAGGTCGCCGGGCTCGCGGACCCCGACGCTGAGCGCCTCGGCGACGGCGTCGACGGTCCCCACGGCCACGGGGGTCCCGACGCGGAGCCCGGTCGCCTCCGCCGCGGCCGGCGTGACCGTGCCGGCGACGTCGTCGCTCCAGGCGAGGCGCGGCAGGAGTTCGATCGGGCCGACGTGGTCCGCGTAGCGATCGGACCATTCGAGCCGGTCCATGTCGATGAGCGGGGCGAAGTGGCTGGCCGTGTGGCGGTCGATCACGTGTTCGCCGGTGAGCTTGGCGACGAGGTAGCTGCTGGCGGTCGTGAGGCGGCGGGTCCGCTCCCACACCTCGGGCTCGGTCTCCCGCAGCCAGCGGATCTTGGGGCCGACCGCCTGGCTGGTGAGGGCGGAGCGCGCGAACGCGAACAGCTCGTCGGCGCCGATCTCGGTTTCGAGCGCCGCGATCTGCGCGCTGGCGCGTGTGTCGACGCCGTACAGGATGCCGGCGCGGAGGGGCGTGTCGTGCGCGTCGAGGGGCACGAGGCAGGGGCCGATCGCGCTGACGGCGATGCCGGCCACGTCGGCGCCCGTGTACGGCGAACCGTCGAGGAGGGCGCGGCACATGTCCCGCACGTCGTGCCACCAGACCGCCTCGGCGTCCTGCTCGGCCCACCCCGGCCTCGGCACGGACATGCCGTGCGCCACGCCGTGCTGCTTCACGACGGTGCCGTCGAGGTCGGTGAGCACCGCCTTGGATGACGCCGTGCCGACGTCGATCCCGAGCAGCAGCGTCGCACCGGCGCTCATCCGACGCCCACGTCGCCGCACAGGTGGACGCTCACGCCGAGCGCGTCGAAGGTCGCGGCCGCGCATGCGACGGCGCGATCGGCTTCGGAAGCCGACGGGGCGTACGTCACCTGGATGTGATTGGCCTTGTGGCGCGCCATCATCTGGTCGCGGTCGACGCCGTGGATGACCGCGTGCAGGATCGGCCACTGCGGTGTGGTCAGCTCGCGACGCCGGGTCGTCTCCTGCTCCGGGAGGGTGACGGCGCTGGCGCGTCCGAGGTCGACGTGCAGGGCGCCGTCGGCGACGAAGGTGCGGTTCCACACCAGTTCGCCCGGACGGCAGACGCCCGACAGCGTGCTACCGCCCAGGGGGAAGTACATCGGCGGTTGCCGGTGGCCGGTCGCGCCGGCGTACCCGCCCGCGAGGTGCGAAGCGGGCACGGCGCCGGAGATCTCGAACGTCCAGACGAACGCCTCCTGGCCATCGATCACGAAGGTCTCGCCCCAGCGGAGGTCATGAAGCGTCGTCGAAGGGTCGTGACCGAGGCGCGTCCAGACGCGGTTGGCGATGAGCGCGTCGATCGCCGCGCACTCGTCGACCTCGTTGAAGTGCGGCAGGGGCCGCCCGTCGTACAGCGGCGCCCCGCCGTCCACGGGGCGGACCGGCGGCCGCTCGGCGGCGTTCAGCAGCCCCTCGGCCAGGTCGCTGGCCGGCGTGAGGTCCTTGAGGCCCTGCTGGTACTGGATGCCGATGGCGTCGCAGCCGAATCGATCGGCGATGCGCAGCGCCGCGACGTACATCTTGAGCTGCTCCAGGACCTGGTCGCGGGTGAGGTCGGTGGCGGGGTCGTTCCCGAATTCGAAGCGCATCCCGCGCTCGGTCAGCCACGCCAACGCCCCCGCGGCCTCCGCGTCGGGCACGTCGCGCATCTCCGCGAAGAGCGCCGACTGCGACAGGCGTTCCTTGTAGATGCCAAGCGGGTTGAGCAACTCGTCGTCGACGATGGCGTTGTACATGCCCATGCAGCCCTCGTCGAAGACGCCGAGGATGGCGATGCGCTCGCGCAGTTCCGAGGCGATCGCGGCGCCGAGCTCACGGTCGGTCTCGGAGAGCGCCGCCGGATCGAGCGGTCGTGCGTGGCTGACGTCGTGGTCGACGCGCCCCTCGCGCAGCCACTGACGCAGCCCGCGCCGGAACGCGTCGTCCTGGAAGTCCTCGCTCCAGAGCGTCGCGTACGCCACGCCGGCTTTCGTGAGCGATCCGTTGAGGTTGAGGAGGCCGACGAGGCCGGGCCACGTGCCGCTCCAGTTGGCGATGGTGAGGATGGGCCCGCGATGCCGGCGCAGGCCGGCGAGGACGTGGTGCGAGTACTGCCAGACGGCCTCCGCGACCACGACCGGCGCGTCGCGAGGGATGGTGGAGAAGACCTCGATTCCCCGCCGCTGGCCGTCGATGAAGCCGTGTCTGGCCTGCTCGTCCACCTCGTGGGCACGCACGAGGGTGGCGCCTTCGGCCGCGAACGCGCGCGTGAGCGCCGCTTCCATGCTGCGCTGTGCGGGCCAGCAGACCTGGTTCGCGGCGAGCCGTAGGTCGCCGCTGGCGACGAGGTGGCAGGTACTGGCGCGCTGGTCCACGACTGGAACCTCTCTCGGCCCGATTGATGGGTCTTGGCGGGCGCGCGATCGGGCAAACGACCCGTCGGAATGCAAACGTTGTCCATGATTGTGACGCGTCGGGTCTCGTAGCGTCAAGGGCTCCTCACGGCGGACTGCATGCATCGGCGATCTGGTAGCGTTGAACGACGCGCGTCCGTGACGCACTCTATCTGCGCAGTTCGGGCAGCACCGCGGCCGCGGTCGATCGGGCAACGCCTTGACGCCCGCTCGCCAGAGTCCGTACGCTTGGCGTTGATGCGACAATCGATTGCAGAATCGGTGACGCTGAGTGACATCGCCGAGCGGGCGCAGGTCTCGACGTCCACCGTCTCGCGGGCCCTCAGCCATCCCGATCGTGTCGCCCGCGCCACGCACGAGCGCATCCTGCGGATCGTCGAGGAGATGAACTACCAACCCAACGTCCTCGCGCGGGGCCTGCGCCGCCGCCAGAGCACGATCGTCGGCCTGGTGATCGCCGACATCCTCAACGACTTCCACGCGACGATCGCCAAGGGCGTCCAGGACGCCTCCTACCAGCGCGGTTACACCGTCATGTTCGGCAACACGGACGAGGATCCGATGCGCGAGGAACGGTTCCTACAGGCGCTGAACCAACACCGCTTCGCCGGTCTCATCATCGTCCCGACTGAGCGCAGCCACGAACTCCTGAAGCGGTACGTGCGTACGCCCGTCGTGGAGGTGGACCGCGCGAGCGGCCGCGAGGACGCCCACGTCATCCTCGCCGACAACGTCGCCAGCAGCCGCGGCGCCATCGCACACTTGGCGGGGCTTGGCCACACGCGCATCGCGACCGTCACCGGCTCGCCATCGGTCACCACGGGGGCGGAGCGCCTGCAGGGTTATCGCGACGGCATGTGCGCTGCCGGCCTAGCGGTCGACCCCGAGTGGATCGCGCCGGCGGCGCGGCACGACGAGGCATCGGGCTTCGAGGCGATGCAACACCTGCTCCACCTGCCTGTGGGCCGACGCCCGACGGCGGTCTTCGCCTTCAACAACCAGGTCACGGCCGGCGTGCTGCGGTGCCTGAAGCAGGCGTCGATCCAGGTGCCCCAGCAGATGTCGCTCGTCGGCTTCGACGACTCGCGCTGGGCCCAACTGATGACGCCGTCGCTGACCGTCGTCGCGCAACCGGCGCGGGACATGGGCTACCTCGCGGCGGAGCGGCTGTTCTCATTGATCGAGAACCCGGACCTCCCCGGCACCGTGACCCGACTCGTGACGAGGCTCGTCCTGCGGGAGTCGACGGCGGCCATACCTGCTGGCGTCGGGGCGGTTGATTCGAGCGTGTAGAACGTATGTGCGCGGGTTCGCGAGCGACCGCCAGCCGCCGTCCCCGTGGCGGGCGCGGGCGAGCCCGACCTTCGCGGGGACGGTGGCGCAGTCGATGCCGATGACGGTGGGCGGTGCGGCGGGGCCCCCGACCGCGAGCGCGCCGCTCGGGCAACCGCCCCGTCGGCGGTGCTGGGTTCGTTCATCGCTGCCTCCAACCTGGTGGCGGTTCCACCGCGCGGTGACAGCGGCGCCGCCGTTCCCGTACCCTGCGCCATGCGCCACCTCACCGAGCGGATCCTCGCCTTCCGCGACGCCCGCGACTGGAAGCAGTTCCACGGCCTCAAGGACGAGGCGCTCTCGCTGCTCATCGAAGCGGGCGAGCTCGCCGAGCACCTGCGCTGGCACGACGACGCCGCGCTGCGCGCGAAGGTCGCCGCCGACCCCGAGCCGGTCGCCGACGAGCTGGCCGACGTCCTGTACTGGACGCTGCTGCTCGCCCACGACCTGGGCATCGACCTGGAGTCGGAGTTCGAGCGCAAGATGCTGCAGAACGAGCGCAAGTACCCGGTCGAGCGGGCGCGCGGGCGGCCGGACAAGTACGACGTGTTGTGAGCGGTTGCCTTGGGGCAGGGGGCCGATGGCGGCTGCCGCGGGCAGGCGGCGCGGGCCGGGTCAGGGACCGAGTAGGACCGCGGGCACCACGCCGACGCCGTCCCGTCTCCGGTAGGCGTGTCGCCCGGCCGTGACCACGACGGCGTCGAGGAGATCGCTTCCTAGTTGGCCGCGGAGCCAGTGCAGGTGAGCCACATCGTCGTCGCTCACCGTCGGGGCCAGCTTCACCTCGATGGCCAGGACGCGTCCGTCGTCGCGCTCGACCAGCAGGTCGACCTCGCGGTCGCCGCCGTGCGTGCGGAAGTGGGCCGTGCGGGACTCGGCCGCCTGAGCGTAGGTGCGCACGCTCAGGGTCACCAGTGACTCGAAGAGGCGGCCCGCTAGATCACCGAAGCGGAGCCGTGTCGCGGACGGTTCTTCACCAGCGAGAAGGGCGCCGCGTCCGATGCCCAGCAGGCGTGCTGCGAGCGCCGGGTCGGCGAGGTGGTGTTTCGGCGCTTGCGCGAGGCGGGCAAGTGCGTTTCGCGTCGGCACCCAGGCCGGCAGGGGGTCGAGGACGTAGAGGGCTTCGAGAACCTCGCGGTAGGCGATGGTGGTTGCTTTCGCGGGCTTGTCGTCCTCGCCTGGCGTGGCCGCGTCGAGGATGCGGGTGTAGGAAGTCGATGTCGCCGTCGCCGCGGCGTAAGCGGTCAGCCACGCGCGCAGCGTTCGGGGCCACCGGATGGGGTGGCCCAGTCCCGCAAACTCGCGTTCGACGATCTGCTCGAGGTAGCCGTCCAGCAGCGCCCGACGGGAACGCGGTGCGGCCGTCGCGATCGCGGGGTAGCCGGAGGCCAGCAGCGACTCGAGGAGCGCCGGCAGCGCTACCTCGTGGGTACCGGTCAGTGACGGTCGGTCGCCCGCCAGCAGATCGCGTAGCGAGACACTCGGGGCGGCGAGGCCACGCTCTGCGAGGCTCAACGGCCGCACGCGCAGCCGGACGATCCGGCCGGCACCCGAGTGAATGGGCGCGCCGACCGGCACGGCACTACCCGTGAGTAGGAAACGGCCGGTCTCGGCACCATCGTCGACGGCTCGCCGTACCAGGTCCCAGGCCGGCGGGTAGCGCTGCCACTCGTCGAGTAGGACCGGTGGAGCGTCGCGGGTGAGTCGCTCGGGGTCTGCCTCGAGCAGGGCACGTTCCTCAGGTCGATCGAGGAGGAGGACGGTCCGAGCCCGCCGGCGTGCCGTGGCGGTCTTGCCGACGCCCTTGGCGCCCTCCAGGGCGATCGCCGCGAGCCCCTTGGCGAGCTCGTCCAGTTCGGCGTCGACGATCCGCGGGAGGTACGGCGGCATGCGCTACTTTACCATTTCGCAGCGATGTACTGTACCGTTTCGCATCTGTCTACGTTACCGTTTCGCGAGCTTCACCACACCCCCGCCATCCGCCAGGCCTCGAGCCGCGGGACGTGCACCTCGCCGTCCTCCGCCCGCAGCGTGACGCCGGTGGCGTCCGGCCGGGTGGGGTAAGTCCGGGCCGTGATGCAGGTGCCGGCGCCGGCGAAGACCTCGACGATCGAGCGGTCGAGGAAGACTCGCAGCTCGAGCGGTCCGTCGCCGGGGTAAGGCGCGGCCACGACCTCGCCGTCGGTCTCGGGGTCGAGGGTGGCGCGCGTGGTGTCCACCACGACGGTCCGTTGCGTGCCGTCGACGGTCACCCGCGTGCGCGTCGCGCCGCAGCGCGGCGTACTCGGGCGCGGGGGCCATCGTCAGGCGGCCGTGCGGGTCGACGCCCAGCACGCGCGCGAGCGACAGCGCACCCGACCAGCGCGAGCGCGCGCGGACCACGGCGTCGGGACGGCGCTCCTTGATCCAGCCGAAGAGCAGGCGCCGGTGGACCGGGTGCTCGGCGGTGAGGCCGGCGTAGAAGACGTGGCCGTGGTCGGCGATGCCCGACCAGGCGGGGGTGAAGGTGGCGCCGTCGAAGGCGCCGGTCTGGGCGTAGGTGTGGCGGAACTCGAGCTGCTCGGAGACCAGCACCACGTGGCGGCCGTCGAGCTCGAACAGGTTGGGGCACTCCCAGACGAAGGCGTCGGGCGCGAAGCGGCCGCGGTGGACCACGCCGAGGTAGTCCCAGGCGCGGAGGTCGTGGGAGCGGTAGTGAAGCAGGGCGCCGTCCGCGGCGCCGTCGGGCGCCAACACGCCGCTGCCGAGCAGCATGTGCCAGGTGTCGTCCTGGCGCCAGATCCAGGGGTCGCGCATCTCGGGCGGGTCGCCCACGACGGGGAGGCCGGGGGGCGGGCCGGAGATCACCGGGGTCGGATGCTTGCGCCACGTCCGCCAGGCGCCGTCGCCGGAGGCGAGGCACTGTACCTGCGGGTGAATGCCGGTGTAGAGCACGGTGGGGACGCCCTCGTGGACGACGGCGCAACCGGACCAGCAGCCGCGGGCGTCGGGCCCGTCGTGGTTGGGCGTGAGCGCGATCGGCAGGTGGCACCAGTGGACGAGGTCGTCGCTGACGGCGTGGCCCCAGTGGATGCGGTCGTGGAAGGGCCCGGCCGGGTTGTGCTGGTAGAAGAGGTGCAGCCGACCGTCGACGACCAGCAGGCCGTTGGGATCGTTCATCCAGCCGCTCGGCGGGAGGAAGTGGTACGTGGGCCGGTGGGGGTCGGGGGCGGGATCGGCGGACGCCGCCGGGACGCCGGGGGTGTTCACGGGACTGGGACCTAGCCCTTCACGCCGGAGCCCATGACGGACGCCACGAACCAGCGCTGGAAGACGAGGTAGACGACGAGGACGGGCAGCGTCATGAGGACCGCGAAGGCCATGACGTTGCCCCAGAACGCCTGCTGGCTGGTGAAATAGGCCGCCATGGCGACGCTCAGCGGCCGGTACTCGGGCCCGCGGGTGACCATCATGGGCCACAGGTAGGCGTTCCAGGCGTCGAGGAAGCCGAGGATCGCGAGCGTCGACACCACCGGCATGGAGAGCGGCAGGCCGATGCGGAAGAAGACCTGCAGCAGGCCGGCGCCGTCGATCTTGGCGGCCTCGATCAGCTCGCGCGGCATGCCGGAGAAGAACTGGTAGAAGAGGAAGATCGCGAACGCGTTGGCGATGAACGGGAAGATCTGCACCTGGTAGGAGTCGACCCAGCCGATCCGGCTCATCATGAGGAGCAGGGGCAGCACCAGGCTCTCGCCCGGGATGACGTAGACGGCGATGACCGTGGCGAGGAACGCCTTGCGGTAGGGGCCGCGGCCCCACGCGAGGGCGAAGGCGGCCGCCGAGTTCACCACCAGGCCCGCGCCCACGATGCCCACGACCACGATCAGGGTGTTGAGCAGGTAGCGCAGGAAGGGCTGGTGGGGGTCGGCGAGCACCTCGCGGTAGTTCTCCAGCGACGCGACGTGGGGGATGAATGCCTCGACGGTGCCCAGGGTGATCTGGATGCGCGCCTCGTCGGGGTTGAGGCTGACGGTGAACATCATCGACAGCGGCACCAGCACCACGACGGCCAGCAGCGTCGCGAGCAGGGTCGGCAGGAGGCGGGCGAAGCGGCTAGTCATTGGGGATCAGCGCCCTCTGCAGCAGCGCGAAGCCGGCCACCAGCACGAAGAAGATGATGGCGACGGCGGAGGCGTAGCCGATCCGCTGCGCGGAGTAGCCTTCCTGCACCATGTAGCGCACCAGCGTGTTGGTGGAGCCGAGCGGACCGCCGCGGGTGAGCAGGTCCACCTGCACGAAGAGCTTGAAGGCCTGGATGGTGGTGGTGATCAGCACGAAGACATGGACGTTGCGCAGGCCGGTGAAGGTGATGTAGCGGAACTGCGCCCAGGCGTTGGCGCCGTCGATGCGGGCGGCCTCGTAGCGCTCCACCGGGATCTCCTGCAGGCCGGCCAAGTAGATGAGCATCTGGAACGGGAAGGTCGCCCAGGCCGACAGCAGCACGATCGAGGGCATCGCCCAGCGGGCGTCGCCCAGCCAGTTGACGTACGTGCCGTCGTAGCCGAACGCGCGCAGGAGGTTGTTGAGCATGCCGTCGGGAATCTGGAACAGCGCCGCCCAGATGACGATGACGACGGTGATCGGCGTGACGAGCGGGAGGAGCGTCACCGTGCGGAAGAACGAGCGAGCGTGGACCTTGGCGTTGAGCAGCATCGCGCTGCCGAGGGAGATCGAGAGCTGCAGCGGCACGACCAGCATCGCGAAATAGAAGGTGTTGCGGAAGGCCTGCCAGAAGTCGGGGTCGCCGAGCGCACGGGCGTAGTTGTCGAAGCCGACGAAACGGGTGGGGATGGGCCTGGGCACGAGCCGCTCGTTGGTGAACGACAGGAAGCCTGCCATCACGAACGGGCCGATGAGGAACACGATCAGGAGGATCGCGGCCGGGAGGATGAGCGCGCCCTCGTTGAGTCACTCCGTGATGCACTCGCGGCGGCGCAGCGGTGCGCGCGCGGGCGCGGGCACGGAGCTCGGTGGTGCGGGTCGGATCACGTTCGCGCTCCCTCCAGGAACGAACGGGACGCGGGGTGGCCGGGGGGTGGCGGGGGGCCGCGCCTGGGGCCGGGGCGGCGCCGGGGGGCCCGGCGCCGGCCGAGCGTCCTGTGCCGGATGAGCTGGGCGTCGACGGTGCCC
>JAHYJQ010000064.1 GCA_019429025.1 Trueperaceae bacterium
GATGCCGCGCGGACGCGTCCCCCGGGGAACGGCCCCGATCAGGCGGGCGGCGCCCGCCGCTCGAAGGCCGCCACGCGGCTCGCGGCCGCGGCGGCCAGCCCCGCCAGCAGCGCCCCCGCCAGGCCGAAGCCGACGCCGAAGCCGGCGACCCCGATCACGCCGCCGATCGCTACGGGCATCACCAGCTGCGCGGCGCGGTTGAGCGACAGCCGCAGGCCCAGCGCCGTCCCGCGGTGGCGCGGATCGACGTGGCTGGCGACCGTGACGATGCTCAGCGGCAGGCCGACGCCGGTACCGAACCCCGCCAGCAAGCCGAGCAGCGCGAAGGCCGCCAGCGACGTGACCATGCCCAGCGCGCCGACGGCGAGCGCGACGGCCAGCATCGCCACGACCAGCGTGCGGGCCGGGCCCCCGAGGGCGCGTGACACCACCGGCATGAGCGGTCGAACCGCCACGGCCGCCAGCGCCCCGAGGCTGATCAGGGCACCGATCGTGGTGGCCGGGTACCCCAGCTCCGTCAGCGCCACCGGCAGGAACGCCTGCCGCACGCTGATCGCGACGAACACCCCCGCGCTCGACAGCACCGCGAGCTGAACGCCGACGTTGGCCAGCGCCTCGCGCGCGCCGAAGCCGTCCGCCGTCCCCGCCGAGGGACGCGCGGCACCGCCCGTCCCGACCACGGGCGCGGCCCGCCCGCCGTCGGCGACCGCCGCCGAACGACCGGGTTCCTCGCCCGCCGCACCGACGGCGCCGCGGATCCGCCAGGCGACGGCGAAGGTGAACGCCGCGACGGCCGCGGCCACCCCGAAGGCCGCGCGAAACCCGGCCGCGTCGATCGCGACCCCAGCCAGGAGCGGGCCCACCAGGCGCCCCGCGGACAGCAGCGTCGCGTAGGTCGCGTAGTTGCGCTCCAGCGCCCGGCCGCCGCCCAGGTCGGCCACGAACGACTGCGAGGCGAGGGCGGCGAACAGCTGGAACACGCCCAGCAGGAGCTGGGCCAGGGCCAGCGCGGGCGCGGACGGCACCAGCACCAGCAGCAGCGGCGCCGAGGCCATGCCACCCGTGCCGAACGCGAGCCAGCGGCCGGCGCCGCCGCGATCGATCCAGCGCCCGGCGGTCATCGCCAGCAGCACCGGCAGGGCGTTGGGCAGCGCCACCAGGACGCCGACCCACAGCGGCGCCAGCCCGAGCGCCACGGCGAACAGCGGCACCGAGGTCGCCAGCATCGACTGGCCGACCGTCGACGCGCCCATCGCCAGGCTGAGGAGCCAGAAGGTCGACCGCGGGCGGGTCACGGTGCAGCCTACCGGTGCGTCGCGTCGCGCCGGCGCGGTCCGTGGTCCGCGTCGGGCACCGCCGGCGCGGGTTCGACGCCGAACGTCGCGCGTGGCCGCCGGCGCGCGATGATGCCGCATGCCCCGGGCCCTCGCCTTCACGCTCCTGGCCCTGGTCGCCTTCGCGGCCAACTCGCTGCTCGCCCGGGCGGCCATCGGCCCGGCCGCTGACGGCACCACGGCGATCGGCCCCGTGGCCTTCACGGCCCTGCGCCTGGCGGCCGGCGCCGTCGTGCTGTGGCCGTGGTGGCGGCCGCGTCGAGGTGGCGGGCGGGGGTTGGCGCCGCCCGCAGCGGGCGTCACGCTGCATGCCGCGACGCCAGCGCGCCGCATCGCGGCCGGCGCCACCGCGCTCGTCGCCTACGCCCTCCCCTTCTCGCTCGCCTACGTCGCGCTGGGCGCGGCGACCGGGGCGCTGCTGCTGTTCGGCGCGGTGCAGCTGACGATGATCGGCGCCGGGCTGCGCGCCGGCGAGCGCCTGGGGGCGCTCCGCGTCGCCGGCCTGGTCGCGGCGCTCGCGGGGCTGGTGGTGCTGCTGGCGCCGGGTCTGAGCGCGCCCCCGCCGCTGGCCGCCGCCACGATGCTGCTGTCGGGCGTGGCGTGGGGCGCGTACTCGCTGATCGGCCGCGACGAGGCGCGGCCGATCGCGGCCACCGCGCGCAACTTCGCCTGGTCGCTGCCGGCCGCCGTCGCGTTGGCGGCGTGGCCGGGCGCGTGGGCCGGCGCGAGCACCGCCGGCGTCGGCCTGGCCCTGACGTCGGGCGCGCTGACCTCGGGCCTCGGGTACGTGGCGTGGTACCTGGCGCTGCCGTCGCTGTCGCGCACGGTGGCGGCGACGGTGCAGCTGTCGGTCCCGCTGGTGGCGGCGCTGGGCGCGCTGGCGCTCCTGGGCGAGGCGATCGACCTCCGCTTCTCGCTCGCGTCGGCCCTGGTGCTCGGCGGGATCGCGGCGGTGGTGCTGACCCGCCGCTGAGCCGCTCCCCCGCCGCACGGGGCACACTGGGAGCATGCCGACCGCCCGCACCTTCGTCGCCCTGAACCTCCCACTCGGCGTGCGCGCGTCGCTGGCCGACCTGCGCCGCGCCCTGTCGCCGGCGCCCCGCGGCCTGCGCTGGGCGGCCGCCGGCCAGCTCCATCTGACGCTCGCCTTCCTGGGCGACGTCGACGACGAGGGGCTCGCGGCCGTGCGGGCGGCCGCCCGCTCGGCCGCTGCCGCCCACGCGCCGTTCGACGCCGACCTGCGCGGCCTCGGCGCCTTCCCGCAGCCGGGCCGGGCCAGGGTGGCCTGGGTGGGCTGGGGCGCCGGCGCGGACGCCGTCACCGCGCTGCAGGCGACGCTCCCCCGCGCGTTGGCGCGCCCCGCCGAACGGCGCCCCTTCTCGCCCCACGTGACCCTCGCGCGCGCCCGCGACCCGCTCGACCTGCGGGCGTGGCTGGCCTCGGCGCCCGCGTGGGCGAGCCCGACCTGGCGCGTCGACGCCCTCGACGTCATGACCAGCGAGCTGACCCACGAGGGCGCGATCCACACGCTCGTGGAGCGCTGTCCGCTGGCGAGCGCCGGCTGAACCGCTGGATCGTCAGCCCCCGCCCGCGATCGCCCGGTTCGCCGCCACCAGCGCGTCGGATCCCCGACGTTCTTGCCGAGGCCGAGCGCGTAGCGTGCCCGCAACGAGCGAAGCCACCCCACGGAGGTACGACGTGCCCACGCAGATCACCGCCACCGTCACGCAGACGGGACCGAGCAGCAGCGAGATCGCCATCCGCGGCCACCGCGTCGCCGTGGATCGGCCCCTCTCCAAGGGCGGCACCGACGCGGGCGCCATGGGCGGCGAGCTGCTGCTCGGCGCGCTCGGCGGCTGCTTCATGAGCACGCTCCTGGCCGCGATCGCCGCGCGCGAGGTGGGCGCGAGCGAGGTCGTGGCGACGGTGGAGGGCACCCTCGAGGACGCCCCCAGCCGCTTCACCGCCGTCGCCCTGCACGTGCGGGCACGCTGCGCCGATGCGGACGCGCTCGCCAAGCTGGTGGCGATGGCCGAGCGCGGCTGCATCGTGGCCAACACGCTGCGCGGCGCGGTCGCCCTGACCGTCACGAGTGAGGCCATGCCCGGCTGATGCGCGCCCGCGACGGGCCGTCGTCGCGGGCGACGCCGTCGAGCGCGGGAACTCAGTCCGCCGGCAGCAACGACACCGCGGCCGGCTTGAGGCGCAGGCGCACGCGGTCGCCCTTGTGCGCCGCCGACATGCCGCCGCCGGACATCGTCGCGAACAGCTCCGTGCCGGCGACGTCGAAGAGGTACTCGGTCGCCGCGCCGAGGTAGGCCGCGCTCACCACCTTGGCGTCGATCGCGGGCTCGTCGTCGCGCGCGAACTCGACGGCCTCCGGCCGCACCATGACGGTGACGGGGCCGGCGGCGACGTCCTGCTCGTGCGCCCAGCGGTAGCCGAGCAGGTCGATCTGCTGGCCGTCGTAGCGGCCGGGCAGGAAGTTGGCGGAGCCGATGAAGTCGGCGACGAAGCGCGACGCCGGCCGCGTGTAGAGCTCGTGCGGCGAGCCGATCTGCTCGATGACGCCCTCGCGCATCACCACGACCCGGTCGCTGATCGCCAGCGCCTCCTCCTGGTCGTGGGTGACGTACACGCTGGTGATGCCGAGCCGCTGCTGGAGCTCGCGGATGTCCTCGCGCACGCGCTTGCGCAGCTTGGCGTCGAGGTTGGAGAGCGGCTCGTCGAACAGCAGCACCCGCGGACGGATGACGAGCGCGCGCGCCAGCGCGACGCGCTGCTGCTGGCCGCCCGACAGCTGCGACGGCGTGCGGTGCGCCAGACCCTCGAGCCCGACCATCGCCAGCGCCTCCTCGACCCTGGCCCCGATCTCCTCCTTCGGCCGCCGCGCGACCCGCAGGCCGTAGGCGACGTTCTCGAACACGTTCATGTGCGGGAAGAGCGCGTAGCTCTGGAAGACCATCGTGACGTCGCGCAGGTAGGCGGGCAGTCGCGCCACGTCCTCGTCGTCGAGCAGGATCTGGCCGGCCGTCGGCCGCTCGAGCCCGGCGATGAGCCGCAGCGCGGTGGTCTTGCCGCAGCCCGAAGGGCCGAGCAGGGTGAGCAACTCGCCGCGCGCGATGTGCAGGTCGACGTCGTTGACGGCGAACACGTCCTTGCCGAAGCGCTTGACGAGACCGCGGAGTTCGACCGTGGCCGGCTCGAGACCTGAGATCACGTGCGCACCCCCACCATCCGCGCGCCCAGCATGCGTGCGAGCTGGAGCACGACGACGATCACGAGCAGCAGCGAGACGATGAGGATGGTCCCCATCGCGGCCGCGCGTCCGAGCTGGCCCTGGTCGACCCAACCGAGCAGCAGCACCGTGGCGAACTGGTTGCCCGGGCTGACGAGGAAGATGACCTGGCTGACGGCCGTCATCGCGGTGACGAAGGCGAAGATCAGGCCGGTGACCAGCGTGTTGATGAGCAGCGGGAAGAGCACCCGGCGCATCGTCGTGAGCGACTTGGCCCGCAGCATCGTCGACGCCTCCTCGAGGCTCGGGTCGATCTGCGCCAGGCCCGCCACCGCCGCGCGGATGGCGACCGGCATGTTGCGGAACACCAGGGCGATGACGATGATCGTGGCGCTCGCGGTCAGCAGCACGGGGCCGGTGTTGAAGGCGAAGATGTACGCGACCCCCATGACCGTGCCCGGCGTGGCGAACGACAGCAGCGAGCCGAACTCGACGAAGCGGCGCCCCCAGAAGCGCTGGCGGGACACCAGGTACGCGACCAGGAAGCCGAGCAGCATCGCCGGCACCGCGCTGACCGCGGCGACCCGCGCGGTGAACAGCAACACGGCCCAGCCCGCGCCGCTGAAGAAGTCCTGGTAGTGCTTCAGCGTGAAGGTGTAGTTGACGCCCCACAGCTGCGCGAAGGAGCCGACGACGATCGACAGGTAGAGGGCGGCCACGAACACCGTCCACACGAAGAGCACGACCGTCAGGCCGATCTCGAGTCCGCGCGGGATCGGCGCCAGCGCGCCACTCGTCGGCTTGCCGGTGACGGTGACGAACGACCCGCCGCCGAGCCACCAGCGCTGCAGGAAGAAGGCGCCGAGCACCATGAGGAGCAGGACGGCCCCGTAGACCGCGGCCTCGTTGGGGTTGAAGCGCCCGGTGAGCGACAGGTAGACCTCCGTCGCCATGTACTTGCGGTTGCCGCCGAGGATGATCGGGTTGCCGAAGTCGGCCAGCGACTCGATCATGCTGAGCAGGAAGGCCGCCGCGAGCCCCGGGCGCACCAGTGGCCAGGTGATCGTGCGCATCGTCACCCAGGGGCCGGCCCCGAGCGTCTGGGCCGCCTCCTCGAGGGCGGGGTTGAGCGAGCTGAGCGAACCACGCAACAGCAGGTAGGCGATCGGCGTGAACGCCAGGATCTGCGCGATGGCGACGCCGGGCAGGCCGAAGATCCAGCCGCTCGACATGTCGAGCAGGTTGTAGGTGATGAGGCCCCTGCGGCCGAGCAAGAAGATCATGGCGAACGCCAGGACGAAGGGCGGCGTGATGATGGGCAGGATGCTGATGACGTCGAGCGAGCGCCGCACCGCGCCGAAGCGCGCGCGCTGGCCGAGCAGCGCGAAGGCCAGCCCCAACATCGTCGCGGTGGGCGCGACGATCGACACGAGCAGGAGGCTGGTGGGCAGCGCGCCGTTGCCGTAGAGCAGCACGCCGACGACGAGGCCGAGCGCGCCGCCGAGCACGGCGCGCGTGAGGATCGCGGTCCAACGCGCCCGCCGCCAGAGCGCGAACGCGCCGAAGCCGACCAGGCCCGCCAGGCCCCACCGCAGCGTCAGCGCGACCTCGTCGACCGCCGAGCGCTCGTTGCCGAGCATGAAGAAGAGCGGGTGCCGCATCGTCCGCAGGAAGACGGAGAAGTCGAACCGGCCGTCGATGTAGATCGACGACCGCAGCACCGTGAAGAGCGGATAGATGATGAAGAGAAGCACGAACAGCGAGACGAACAGGATGCTGGACGCGATGAATGCGTCACCCTGGACGCGGCCCGACTCGCTGAGCGCGTTGCCGAGCAGCATGACCAGGCCGGCGAGCACCAGCAGCGCACCGACGCCGAACGGGATGGTGCTCAGCATGAACCACGCGACGACCGACGCCAACCCCACGACGCCGGCGACGAGCACCAGGTCGCCACGGCGGGCGGTGGCGATCGGCAGGAAGGAGAGCGCGAGGGCGGCGACCGCTGCGAAGAGGGCCAGCCACAGCAGGGGGTGGCCGATCGCGACCGCGTAGAGCTCGGGCTCGAGCGTCAGGAACGGGCGGTTGGGGCGACCGATGGGGAGGGCCCACCAGCCGACGATCGCCAGCACGGCCGGGAGCCACGCGCCGCTGACGGCGAGACCGGCCGCCGGACGCCGCGTGCGCAGGGGGTTGGAGGGGGGTGCAGCGTCCAAGTCGAGCCTCGCGGCGGGGGGTCCGAGCACGAGACGCCCGGTGGCGGGACGGTGTTGGGTCGGGGGCTCGAGGCCCCCGACCCGTGACGATCTTCCGATCAGATCGCGCGCAGCGAGCGCGGACGCCTAGCGCGGGGTCGGGAAGATCTCGTTCGTCCAGCGGCCGACCAGGCGCTCCTTGACCTCGGGCGTGCCGAAGGTGTTGAAGTCGTAGTTGATGAGGTTGATGGCGGCGAAGTCCGGCGCCAGCGGGTGCGCCGGCGTGTTCATGTTCGACTGGATCTGGTACGAGTCGCCGAGTTCGCCGGCGAGGACCTGGGCCTCGGGCGTGAGCGCCCACTCGATGAAGGCGATGGCGGCGTCGCGGTTGGGCGAGTTGGCGATGAGGCTCAGGCCGCCGATCTCGTAGCCGGTACCCTCGACGGGCGCGTAGGACACGAGCGGGAAGCCCTGGGCGGCGAACTTGACGCCGTCGTGCATGAACTGGATGGCGATGGCGACCTCGCCGCGGCCGGCGAGCTGGCCGGGGGCGCTGCCCGAGCTGGTGTACTGGGCGATGTTCTGGTGCAGGCCGGCGAGGATCTCGAAGGCCTCCTCCTCGCCGAAGATCTGGACCAGCGTCGCGATGATCGTGTAGGCGGTCCCCGAGCTGTTCGGGTCGGGCATGGCGATGAGGCCCTTGTACATGGGGTCGGTCAGGTCGCGCCAGCTCTGCGGCATCGGCTTGCCGTCGAGGACGCCCTCGTTGACCACGAAGCCGAGCGCGCCGGCGTACAGCGGGATGTAGGTGCCACCGACCTGGTCCTTGAGGTCCTGGATGATCTCGTCCCACACGGTGGGCTCGTAGAACTCCGTCAGGCCCTCGCGGAACGCGATGAGGTGGGGATCGCCGGTGCCGCCGAACCAGGCGTCGAAGATCGGGTTGGCCGCCTCGGCGCGGAGGCGGGCCAGGCCGTCGTTCGAGCTGAGGCGCTGGAACTCGAGGTCGAACCCGGTGGCCTCCTTGAAGGCCGGGCCGAGGGCCTCGCACCAGGCGAGGTCCGGGCTGCACAGCAGGTTGACGCGTTGCGCCTGGGCCTGGCCCAGGAACAGCGCGCTCGCGGCGATCAGGAGGACGGCGAATCGCTTCATGCAGGGCTCCTTCGTGTCGTCGGGCCGGCCGGGGCCGGCGGGGACGCCTCGTTGGGGGTCGAGACGCGGACCGGGTCCGCGCACCGTGGGGTCGATGCGACAGACTATCGCATGGTCGGCCACGCATGTCAGGCGAAGGTCAGGGCGCACCCGTGGGTGCGCTCCGAGCCGCGCCTACGCCCCCAACCCCCCGTGCGCGTCCGCCAGCGCCAGCGCCTCCTCGAGCGTCGCCATGAAGTTCGCGCAGCCGTGGCGGGTCACGACGATCGCGCCGCAGGCGTTCCCCAGCCGGGCGCTGCGCACCCAGCCCCAGCCCTGCGTGCGGCCGTAGATGAAGCCCGCCGCGAAGGCGTCGCCGGCGCCGAGGACGTTGACCACCTCGACCGGGTAGCCCGGGGCGTCGAGCGCCTCGCCACCACGAAGGTGGATGCGGGCACCGTCTCGCCCGCGCTTGAGCACCACCGCCTCCGGGCCGACCGGCGCGGAGAGCATGGCGGCCACGTTGGCGTCGACGTCGCCGCGCACGATGGGTGCGCTGATCTGCTGGTGGGTGATCTCGACGTCCTCGACCCGCTGCAGCATGGCGGCGTTGACCTCCTCGACCGTCCCGAAGGCCACGTCGACGAGCGGCAGGAGCGAGCGCACGACGACGCCGTAGGCGCGGGCGTCGTGCCACTGGTCCGCCCGGAAGTCGAGGTCGAGGTAGACGGTGCGGCCGGCGGCCCGCGCCCGCTCGCAGGCGAGGAAGGTGGCGCTGCGGGCGGGCTCGCGGGCCAGCCCGGTGCCGGACACCTCGAGTGCGGCGCACTCGGCGACCGGCGCGGCGAGGACGTCGTCGAGCGTCAGCTGCGCGTCGGCCGCGTTGTCGCGGTAGAAGACCAGCGGGAAGCGGTCCGGCGGCTCGATGCCGAGCACCACGGCGCTGCTGCGTGCCCCCGGCTTGCGCGGGACGAACGCCGTCTCCACCCCCTCGCGGCGCAGGAACGCCAGGATGAAGTCGCCGACCTTGTCGTCGCCGACGGCCGTGAGCAGCGCGGTGCGGAGACCCAGACGCTGCGCTCCCACCGCGATGTTCGTCGGGCTGCCGCCGACGTAGGCCGCGAAGCTGCGGATGTCCTCGAAGGCCGCGCCGATGTCGTTGGCGTAGAGGTCGATCGAGGAGCGCCCCATCGTGAGCAGGTCGTAGCTGGCGGGCGCGCTCACGCGCCCCTGCCCGTCCCCGCGAGCGGCAGCTGCAGCCGCCCCTCGCGCCCGGCCCACTGCCCGCGCACCCAGGCGAGGTCGGGCTCGTCGCGGGCGTCCCAGCTGGGGTGCTCGCCCGCGAGGAAGTTGAGGTAGTAGCCGTCGTAGCCGGGCGCCATCGCGACCGGGTGGTAGCCGCGGCGGACGAGGACGGTGTCGCCGTCGCCGACGATGACCACGTCGTTCAGGCTGCGGTCGTCGGTGTAGAGGCGCTGCAGCGCCCAGCCGTCGGGCGGGTCGATGCGGTAGTGGTAGACCTCGTCGAGGTCGACCTCCACGCCGGGATGGTGCTCGTCGTGCTTGTGGGGCGGGTAGCTCGACCAGTTGCCGGACGGCGTGTACACCTCGACGCACAGCAGGTGCTCGGCGTCGCCCGGGTCAAGGACGTGGCTGATCTGGCGGGTGACGTTGTGGCCGCCGCGGAGCTCGACCTTGACGTCGTCGGGCGTGATCAGGCGCGGCGGCAGCTTGCCCTCGGCCGCGGCCGTGCCGACCGCGAGCTCGAGGTCGGTGGTGGCCCGCACGCCGTAGCGCTCGCCCGGGGGCACGTAGAGGGCGTGCGGCAGCCCCTGGAACACGCCGCGGCGGCCCGCGACCGTCCAGCGCTCCCCGCCGACGGAGAGGTCGGCGTCGCCGGCGAGCAGCACGAGGCAGACCTCGTGCCCGTCGCTGTCGGCTTTGATCCCCTCGCCGGCGCGCAGCGCGCGCACCTGGAAGCCGAGGTGGCGCCAGCCGGCGCGCTCGGGGGTGACGTCCGCACGGATGGTGGCGTTCGGGTCGAGCCTCACCACGTGGTCGCTCATGTCGGCCTCCTCAAGGGCGCGTCACAGCCCCAGCGCCCGCACCGTCGCGCGGTTGCGCGCGGCGCTCTCCTTCGGCGTGCCCATGCCCGGCAGCACGTCCTGCTCCACGGTCAGCCAGTCGTCGTAGCCGGCGGCCCGCAGGTAGGCGAGCACACCGGCGATGTCGACGCTCCCCCGCCCCAGCTCGCAGAAGACCCCCTCGCCGATCGCCCGGCCGTAGTCCCATCCCTCTACGCGGGCGCGCCCCGCCACGACCGGGTCGCAGTCCTTGAGGTGGACGTAGGGCGTGCGCCCCCAGAAGCGCTTCAGGCCCGCCAGCGCGGCACCGCCGTCGTCCGCCGCGCCGGTGCCGTAGGTGAAGTGCCCGGTGTCGAACACCAGGCCGATGAGCTCCGGGTTCGTGGCGTCCAGGAAGCGCTCGATCTCGTCGGGCGTCTCCACCCAGGCGGCGCAGTGGTGGTGGTAGAGCGTGCGCAGGCCGGTCTCGCCGGCCACCAGCCGTGCGACCTCCTCGGCGTTGCGCGCGAACACGGCGCGCTCCCCGGCCGGCAGCGCCAGCTCCGGCGTGATGCGCCCCGCGTGCAACGTGCGCACGGGATCGCCGCGCGTCTCGTCGGCCAGGATGAAGTAGGGCGGGCGGCCGGGGTCGCCGACGTCGGCGACCGACGCCAGCAGCCGCGCGACCCGCAGGATGCGCTCGCGCCGCTCCTTCACGATGCCGGGGCGACGCAGCTCGACGCCCTCGAAGCCCCCCAGCATGGCCAGGCCGCGCGCCTCGAGCGCCGCGCGCAGGGCGGCGGGCTGGTCGGGGAGGTAGCCGAGGTCGCCGAGCTCGGTGCCGACGTAGCCCGTCGCCACCAGCTCGTCGAGCATCCGCGGCCACGGCGTCGTCTCGCCGAAGCCCTCGATCGAGCCCCACGAACAGGGCGCGTTGGCTACTCGGATGGCCGTTCCGGCCATCCGAGTAGCTGGCAGTTCGGGCGCCTCGGCGCCCGAACTGCGGCTCCGCGTCGGGCCCGTCACGCCGTCACCTCGCCCACCCGCACCGGCCGTCCCTCGTGCAGGCTGCGGACCGCGGCGTCGGCCACGCGCAGCGACTCGACGGCGTCGACCGCGCCCGGCTCGGGCGCGTGGCCCGCGTGGACCGCGTCGACGAACGCCTGGACCTCCAGCCGGTAGGCGTCACGGAAGCGGTCGAGGAAGTGGTGGTAGTAGTCGCCGCGCGGGCCCCCGGGCCCGTAGCGCCACACCTTGGTGGCGCGCTCGTCCTCGGCGACGAGCTTGCCGGCCGCGCCGTGGACCTCGAGCCGCAGGTCGTGGCCGTACACGGTGCGGCGCGAGTTCATCAGCACGCCCAGGGCGCCGGAGACGAACTCCAGCGTGATGACGCTGGTGTCGACGTCGCCGTACTTCGCGTACAGCGGGTCGACGAGCACCCTCCCCAGCGCGGTGACGCGCTCGACCTCGCCCGCGACGAAGCGCGCCGCGTCGATGTCGTGGATGACCGAGTCGCGGAAGAAGCCCGCCGACGCGGCGATGTACGCCTCGGGCGCCGGGCCCGGGTCGGAGGACTGGCTGCGGAACAGCTCGACCTTGCCGATCTCGCCCGCCCGCACGGCGCGGGCCACCTCGGCGTACGCGGGGTCGAAGCGCCGGTTGAAGCCGATCTGGAAGGGGACGCCGGCCAGCTCCACGGCCTCCATCGCCCGGACGGTCTCGGCCAGGTCGTCGGCCACCGGCTTCTCGCAGAAGATCGCCTTGCCGGCGTCTGCCGCGGCCTCGAGCTGCCACGCGTGCTCCTTGGTGGGCGAGGCGATGAGGACGGCGTCGACGGCGGGGTCCGCGAGGGCGTCGTCGAACACGTCGCCGAAGCCGGCGCCACCGACCGCCGCGCGCTCGGCCGCCAAGCGGTCGGGATCGACCACCCGCACGAGCCGGGCGCCCTCGACGGTGCCGGCCAGGTGCCGGGCGTGCAGGGCGCCGATGCGCCCGGCGCCGATGACCGCGAAGCCCAGGGTCCCGTTCACGACGCCGCCTCCTCGTCGTCTGCGGTGCCGACCCTCGCCTGGCGCCCCGCCCGGTACTCGCGCTGCCGCCGCGCGGCGGCCTCGTAGGCGCCGCGGGCCTCGCGCACGCGGCCGCTGCCGGAGACCTCGGCCACCGGCACGTCCCACCAGCCGTCGAAGCCCGGGACGCGGCGCTCGGGATCGGTCGGCACCACGATGACCGCGACGCGCTTGCTCTGCCGCGCCGCCTCGAGCGCGCGCCGCAGGCCCGGCTCGTCGGCCGCGTACAGCGCCAGCGCCCCCATCGCCTCCGCGTGGCGCACGAAATCGACGCGGACGACCGGACCGTCGAGCCGCCGGCTCTCCTCGTCGCGGGCGCGCCGCTCGTTGGCGAACGAGCCGACGCCGACCGAGCGCTGCAGCCCGTGGATCGACTGGAACCCCTGGTTGTCGACCAGCACGATCGTGAAGGCGACGCCCTCGGCGACGGCGGTGACGATCTCGGCGTTGAGCATGAGGTAGGAGCCGTCGCCGACGAACACGACGACCTCGCGCGCGGGCTCCGCGAGCTTGACGCCGATCCCGGCCGGGATCTCGTACCCCATGCAGGAGAAGCCGTACTCGACGTGGTAGCTCTTCGGGTCGCTGCCGCGCCACAGCTTGAGCAGGTCGCCCGGCATGGTCCCCGCCGCGTTGATGACCACGGCCCCGCCCCCGACCGCGTCGTTGACG
Source organism: Trueperaceae bacterium (assembly GCA_019429025.1). GTDB lineage: Bacteria > Deinococcota > Deinococci > Deinococcales > Trueperaceae > JAABTL01. The sequence goes on from JAHYJQ010000064.1 coordinate 12,703, forward strand.
ATGCCCATGACCTCGGCCTGGGCCAGCGGGCCCTCGTTCGGGCGCAGCCGCCGCAGGTCGTCGACCGTGGCGTCCCAGGCGTGCTTGAGGTCGGCGATCTCGGCGCGGTAGGCCGAGCAGGTGCCGCCGAACGGCGGCGGCGCGAGCGGCGGCGCCACGCCCGCGACCGGCGCCTCGGCCGCCGCCAGGGCGGCGTGCAGCGCCGCGAGGCCGGCCCGGGCATCGGCGACCAGCGCCAGCGCGCCGAGCTTGTGGGCGTCGAACGCCGCGACGTTGAGGCCCACGAAGCGCACCTGCGGGTGCTGGAAGGCGGTCATCGACGCCGTGGTGAAGTCCGACAGCCGCGTGCCGACCGCGAGCACCAGGTCGGCGTCGCGCGCGAGCGCGTTGCCGGCGCTGCCGCCGTTGGCGCCCACCGGACCGAGGTTCAGCGGGTGGTCCCAGGGCAGCGCGCCCTTGCCCGCCTGGGTCTCGACGACGGGGATGGCGAAGCGCTCGGCGAAACCTGCCAGCGCCCGGCCAGCACCCGAGTAGACGACGCCCCCGCCGGCGACGATCAGCGGCCGATTCGCCGCCCGCAGCCAGGACGCGGCCTCCGCCACCGCGTCGGGTTCGGGCGGTGGCCTCCGGACGCGCCAGCTGCGCGGCGCGAACAGCGCCCGCGGCCAGTCCCACGCCTCAGCCTGCACGTCCTCCGGCAGCGCGATGACCACGGCCCCGGTGTCGACCGGGTCGGTGAGCACGCGCATCGCCTCGGGCAGCGCGGCGAGCAGCTGCTCGGGCCGGTGGATGCGGGTGAAGAAGCGCGCCACCGGCCGGAAGGCGTCGTTGACGCTGACGTCGTGCTCGAGCGGGTGCTCGAGCTGCTGCAGCACCGGGTCGACGCGGCGGTTGG
>JAHYJQ010000065.1 GCA_019429025.1 Trueperaceae bacterium
GGGTGCCGGGTGCTTGACCCCGCGAGGGCCTGACCCGGCGGGGTCCTCGACCTCGGCGGCCGCGCGGCCGCCGTCAGCGCCTAGAGGTAGAGCCACACGACGTAGGTGAGGTAGGCGGCCAGCAGCAGGGCGCCGTCGCGGCGGCCCAGCCTGCGGCCGAGCAGCATCAGCGGCACCACCGCGAGCGCGAAACCGAGCATGATCACCAGGTCGAGCCTGAGGCCCGCTACGGGCACCTCGATCGGGTGGACGACCGCGGCCGTCCCGAGCACCGCCAGCAGGTTGAACAGGTTCGAGCCGATCACGTTGCCTAGGATGATGTCGGTCTCGCGCCGCAGCGCGGCGACGAGGCTACTCGCGAGCTCGGGCAGGCTGGTGCCGAGCGCCACCAGCGTCAACCCGATGACCCGCTCGGGCACGCCCCAGATGAGCGCGAGGGCCGTCGCCCCGGTCACCAGCGCGTGGGCGCCGAACGCCAGGATCGCCACGCCGGCCGCGACCCCCAGGGCGTCGCGCCACGGCCGACGCTCGCCCGCCGCGTCGCTCACGCCGTCGTCGACCACCTCGGCGAGGCCGCCAGAGCGGAACGCCGCCGCCAGGAAGACGGCGAGCGCGAGCCACAGTAGCAGCCCCTCGACCCGCCCCAGGCGACCGTCGAACAGCAGCGGCATGGCCAGCAGGGTGGCGGCCAGCATCCAGGGCACCTCGCGCCGCAGGAACGAGGCGCTCGTCGCCAGCGGGTACGCCAGCGCGGTCAGCCCGAGGATGAGGCCGATGTTGGCGACGTTGGAGCCGACGACGTTGGCGATGGCCAGCTCGGGCGCGCCACGCAGGGCGGCGACCAGCGTCGCCGCCAGTTCCGGGGCCGAGGTCCCGAACGCCACGACGGTCAACCCGATGACCATCGGCGCGATGCCGAGCGCCCGCGCCAGCGAGGAGGCGCCGCGCACCAGGAGCTCGCCGCCCAGGTACAGGCCCAGCAAGCCGACGACGACCAGGACGACGTTCACCGCGCCAGGCTACCACCGGCGGCCACCGCCGCCCCGGGACCATCCGCTTCACACCCGGCCGCGTTAGGCTGGGTCCCATGCGCAGCCGCCTCCTCGATGTCGCCCTCATCGTGGGCCTCGTGGCGGTCGCCGGCGGCATCATGTGGACCCTGTTCAACCTGGGTTCGGGTCCCCGCGCCGACGCCCCGACGCCCGCGAGCCCTTCCGCCCCGGCGCCGGCGCCCTCGAGCCCATCCGGGTCGGTGGCGACGCCCGTCGACCCGACCGGGACTCAGGTCACGCCCATCGACCCGGCCGGGTCGCAAGCAGGGCCCGGCGACCCCGCCGGGTCGCAGGTCGGTCCCGGCGACCCGGACGCCGCGGCGTCGCCGCCGGCGACCGATACCGCGACCGGCGCCGCGCCCACCGGCACCCCGGACGCCGACACGCCCCCAGCCGCGCCGCGCGTGGTCCCCGAGGGCAGCGTCGCGCTGGAGCGCGTCGGCTTCAGCTACGTCACCGGCGGCCCCGGGGCCTGCGGCGTCGTGCTCGAGGCGTGGGTCCACGTGGCCGTCTCGCGCGACCTGCTCGCCACCTACGGTTGCGGCACCGAGGTGCTCGTCACGCTCGACGACCCCGCGGGCGGCCGCAGCGAGGTGGCGGGCGTGATCGGCGACACGATGAACCCCAGCTTCGAGCGCACCGTCAACGTCTACGTCGGCGAGGACGAGGACGCGTTCGCGTACGGGCTGACGACCGGGGTGTTCGCCCCGCGGTGACCGCGGGCGCGGGGGTGAGGGCAGGCGTCGGGCGTGGGTCCGGTCCTCGAGCGGCGCACGCCGCGACGGAGACCTCACCTATACTCGCCCTGTGAACGACGCCGATCTGGCCCGTCTGCGCGAGGTGTTCGGCCGCTACCCGGAGGTGGCCGGTGTGTGGCTGTTCGGCTCCCACGCCCACGGGACGGCGTCCGCCCGGAGCGACGTCGACTTGGCGATCGACCCTGCCGGGCCCAGCGCACGCGACCGCAAGCTCGACCTCCTGACCGACCTGGTCGAGGCCGGCTTCGAAAGCGTCGACCTGGTGGTGCTGGACCGCGACGACCCGGTCCTGCGCTTCGAGGCGATCGGGCCCAACCACCTCGTCTACGCCGCAGCCGACTACGATCCCCACGAGGCGTTCGCGCAGGCCCTCAGGCGCTACGACGACACCGCGCGCCTTCGACGGCTCGTCCGGGAGGCGTACTTCGAGGGGCTCCAGCGGCATGACCGATGACGTCTTCGAGCGCAGGACGCGACGGTTCGAGGAGATCCTCGGCATCCTCGGGCGTCTGGCCGAGACCCCGTGGTCGCGCTTCCATGCCGATCCGGAGAAGTACGGCAGCACCGAGCGCTTCCTGCAGCTCGCCGTCGAGATCCTCGACGATCTCGGCGCCCACGTCGTGGCCCGCACGCGCATCGGCCCTGTCGCCAGCTACGGCGACGTGCCGGCGCGGCTCCTGGAGGCCGGGCACCTGACGGAGACGCAGGCCCTCACCTGGCGCCGCATCATCGGCTTCCGCAACGTCCTGGTCCACGACTACCTCGAGGTGGACCTCACCATCGTGTACGACGTGCTGCAGAACCGGCTCGACGACCTGCGCGACCTCCACCGCACGCTGCTCGCCGTGTACCGGCGACTCGGCTGAGGACCGCGCTTTGGCGACGGCTCGGACGCCTCGCCCACAGCGTCCCCATCATGGTGCCGGGGGCCGACGAGCGGCCCCCGAACTGCTTGGCCCTTCTTTGGCGAGGGGCTATGCCCCTCGCACGAAGACCGGCGCACGGCAGTTCGGAGACGCCATGCGTCTCCGAACTGCTTGGCCCTTCTTTGGCGAGGGGCTATGCCCCTCGCCAAAGAAGCGCACGCTTGACCTCCTCGATCACCCGCGTGATGGGGATGTCGCGCGGGCACGCCTCGGTGCAGTTGTAGGCGGTGCGGCAGCGCCACAGGCCGTTGGCCTGGTTGAGCACCCCGAGGCGCTCCGCGGCGCCCTGGTCGCGGGAGTCGAAGATGAAGCGGTGGGCGTTGACGATCGCGGCCGGCCCCAGGTAGCGGCCGTTGGTCCAGAAGACCGGGCAGCTGGTGGTGCAGGCGGCGCACAGGATGCACTTGGTGGTCTCGTCGAAGATCGCCCGGTCCTCGGCGCTCTGGTAGCGCTCGGCGGGGGGTGGCGGGTCGTCGTTGATGAAGAAGGGCATGACGGCCTTGTAGGCGTCGAAGAACGGCTCCATGTCGACGATGAGGTCCTTGAGGACCGGCAGCCCGCGGATGGGCTCGATCGTGATGCGCTCGCCGAGGTCCTTGACCAGCACCTTGCAGGCGAGGCGGTTGACGCCGTTGATGAGCATCGCGTCGGAGCCGCAGATGCCGTGGGCGCAGGAGCGGCGGAAGGCCAGCGTGCCGTCGACCTCCCACTTCAGGTGGTTGATGACGTCGAGCACGCGGTCGGAGCCGCGCGCCTCCAGCTTGTACTCGGCCCAGTACGGGCGCGCGTCGGCCTCCGGGTTGTAGCGCTTGATCTTGACGTTGATCTGCATGGCCCCCGCCTCAGTAGGTCCGCGGCTTGGGCTCGTACTTGCCCAGCGTGACCGGTTTGTAGTCGATGCGGACGCCGTCCCCATCCTTGTAGATCAGCGTGTGCTTCAGCCACTCGGTGTCGTCGCGCTCCTTGTGGTCCTCGCGCGAGTGCGCCCCGCGCGACTCCGTGCGGTTGAGCGCGGCGTGCACCAGCTGCTCTGCGTTGTCGAGCAGGAAGCCGAGCTCGATCGCCTCGAGCAGCTCGGTGTTGAACTGGTGGCCCTCGTCCTCGACGCCGACGCCCTTGTAGCGCTCCTGCAGCTCGCGCAGGATGTCGACCTGCCTGCTGAGGAACGCCTCGGTGCGGAACACCGACGCGTGCTCCTGCATCGTGTCTTGCAGCTCGCGCCGCAGGTGCGACACGCGCTCCGTGCGCTTGCCCTTGCGGACCGTGTCGACCAGCTCGCGGGTGCGGTCCTGCACGCCGGCCGGGAGGTCGGTGAAGCTCTCGGAGGCGGCGAACTTGGCGGCCTCGATGCCGGCGCGGCGGCCGAAGACGATGAGGTCGCCGAGCGAGTTGGTGCCGAGCCGGTTGGCGCCGTGGATGCTGGCGCAGGCGACCTCGCCGGCCGCGTAGAGGCCGGGGACGATCGTGTTCTGGCCGTCGGAGATCACCTGGGTGTCGATCGTGGTGGGGATGCCGCCCATCGCGTAGTGCGCGGTCGGCTGGATCGGCACCAGCTCCTTGACGGGGTCGACGCCGAGGTAGATGCGCGCGAACTCGGTGATGTCCGGCAGTCGGGTCTCGATGATGTGCGCGTCGATGTGCGTCAGGTCGAGGTGGAGGTAGTCCTTGTCGGGGCCGGCCCCGCGTCCCTCGCGGACCTCGAGGTACATCGCCCGGCTGACCATGTCGCGCGGCGCCAGGTCCTTGATCGTGGGCGCGTAGCGCTCCATGAAGCGCTCACCGTCGCCGTTGCGCAGGATGGCGCCCTCGCCGCGGGCGCCCTCGGTGAGCAGCACGCCGAGCTTGTAGAGGCCGGTGGGGTGGAACTGGTAGAACTCCGGGTCCTCGATCGGGAGGCCGCGCCGGTAGGCGATCGACATGAGGTCGCCGGTGAGCGCGTGCGCGTTGCTGGTGACCCGGAACATGCGGCCGTTGCCGCCGGTGGCGATGATCGTCGCCTTGGCGTGGAAGGTGTGGATCTCGCCGGTGGCGAGCTCGTACGCGACGACGCCGTGGCAGGCGCCGTCCTCCATGATCATGTCGAGGACGTGGAACTCGTTGAAGAAGTTGACGCGGTCCTTGATCGACTGCTGGTAGAGCGTCTGCAGGATCATGTGGCCGGTACGGTCGGCGGCGTAGCAGGCGCGCTCGACCGCGCTCTTGCCGAACTCGCGGGTGTGGCCGCCGAACTTGCGCTGGGCGATCTTGCCCTCGGGGGTGCGGTTGAACGGCAGCCCCATGTGCTCGAGCTCGTACACCGCCTCGATGACCTCGACCGCGAAGCGCTCGGCGACGTCCTGGTCGGTGAGGTAGTCGCCGCCCTTGATCGTGTCGAAGGCGTGCCACTCGGGGTGGTCCTCGGAGACGTTGCCGAGGGCCGCCCCGACCCCACCCTGGGCCGCGCCGGTGTGCGAGCGGGTCGGGTAGAGCTTGGAGATCACCGCGACCGACACCCCGGGGTGCTGCGCCGCGTAGCGGGCGGCCATCAGCCCGGCGCCGCCGGCGCCGACGACGATGACGTCGAACCTGTGGGCTCTGTTCATCAGCCTGTTCGTCCCGTCCTCACTCATTGAGGGCGCGCACGGCGTCGCCCATCTCGGAGAAGCTGAAGGTCCACAACGCCATGACGCCGAGCACGAACACGATCCCGGCGACGGTGAAGAGGGCGACCTTCGCCGCGACGCGGCGCTGGGGCCGCTGGATGTAGTCCTCGATCGAGTAGCGCAGCCCGTTGACGCCGTGCAGCAGCGCGAACAGCAGCAGGAACGAGTCGTAGACCTTGACGCTCGGCTGCGCCAGGCGGCTGGCGACGTAGTCGAAGTCGATCTGGCCGGCGTTGAAGGCCATGTTGTTGGCCCACAGGTGCCCGAAGGTCAGGAACACCAGCAGGAAGCCGGAGACGCGCATGAACACCCACCAGGCGAGCTCGCCGTTGGTCCGGTAGGTGGCCTGGGCGTCGCGGAAGGTGCGGGGGGCGGCGGCCCGGGCCATCAGGCGATCCCCAGGATCTCGGGCACGATCTTCCACAGCACCGGGATGCCGATGAGGGTCGTCAGGCCGAGCACGCCGTACCAGAGCGGCGCCTGGTACTTCACGCCCCAGGTGGTGAAGTCCATCATGATGATCCGCAGCCCGTTGAGCGCGTGGTAGACGACGCCCGCGATGACCACGACGAGGCCGACGCGGAACGGCCACTGGTGGTAGAAGGCCAGGAAGGCGTTGAACGGCCCGTCCGGACCCCACATCACCAGGCTGATGTCGATCACGTGCAGGAGCAGGAACAGCGCCAGCGCCACACCGGACATGCGGTGCAGCACGAACGCCCACTGACCCTCGCGACCTCGGTACATGCGCACGACCTCCTCGATCGACGGCGGCGCCGGATGCGCGCCCCGCCAGCACCCCCCGGGCGGGAGGGTCCTCGCTCGCCCTCTGGCCGACCGGGCGACGCGACGGGCGCATTGGCGAGACGTATCGCCGTCGGCGTCACGGCCGGCTTTGGCTGGCGCAGTCTATCAGAGAGCGCGCGCCGCATTCGGTGGCCGCGCCCCGCATCCGTCCAAGGTTGCGGGGTGGCGCCGGACGCGTTCCAAGGGCCCGCGTCCACGCCCGGACGCTGGCGTTAGCGTGCGAACTGGACGTTCGCGTGCGAACGCTGGCGTCCGCCAGCGTTCGCCAGCGAACGGTGGCGGCTGGCCCCGGCCGCGTACCGTCGCGGGGTGACCGACGCCGACGCCGCCCCGCTGCCGCCGACCGCCGCGCAGCGGCCCCCCGCGCGGGGTCCCTCGTCGGCCCGCGTCCTGCGCTGGGTCGCGGCGGCCGCGTGGGCCGTCCTGCTCGGCGGCTACGCCGCGACCGTGCTCGTCACCGACCGCACCCCGATCGACGTCCTCGCCGCCCTCGTGGCCTTCCTCGTCGAGCACCCGATCGGCCCCGCGCTGTTCGTGCTGGCCTACGTCGCGCGGCCGCTGGTGGCGTTCTCGGCCGCCGCCCTCACGATCGGGGCCGGCCACCTGTACGGGCCCGCTTGGGGGCTGCTCGTCGTGGTGTTGGGGGCCAACGGCGGCGCGCTGCTCGCCTACGCCCTGGCGCGCTGGCTGGGCGCGGAGGTCGCGGGCGCGGCGCTGGGCCACCCGCGCCTGCGCGGCGTCACCGCCCGCCTGCGTACGCGCACCTTCGAGACGGTGCTGACGCTGCGCTTCGTCTTCGCGCCGTACGACGCCGTCAACTACCTGGCCGGCGCCCTGCGGCTGCGCCCAGGGCCGTTCCTGCTGGCGACCGTGCTCGGTTCGCTGCCGGGCACGCTCACCTTCCTGCTGTTCGGCGCCTCGATCGGCGACCTGTCGGTGTTGGGCGACGGCCGCTGGCCGAGCCTCGACCCGTGGACGCTGGCCGCCTCGGCGGCGCTGTTCGTCGCCTCGCTGGGCGTCGCGCGTGCGCTGCGCCGCTGAGGCGGTGGCCGGCCCTGGGTCGCCGGCGCCGACGGACGGCCGCCGCGCGGCTGAGGCGCTACCGGCGGCCGCCGCGCGGCGCGATCCACCGGGCGCGCCGGAGTGTCTGACAGCGAACGGTACGGCGACCGCGGGGCCCCGTACCGTCATGCCGTGGTCGACCACTACCTGCGCCCCCTGAAGGCGCGCGCGTACGCCCCCCTGCTCCGCCCGCTGGCCGCCGTCCCCGCCGACGCCGTCACCGTCGTCGGCCTGGCGGTTGGGCTCGCGGCCGCCGCCGCGGCGGCGCTGGGCCGCTTCGAGTGGGCGCTGGCGGGCTGGTGGGCCAACCGCTGGCTGGACGGGTTCGACGGCGAGCTGGCGCGGGCGGCCGAGCGTCGCCGCGCGGCGGGTTTCCCGGCGCCTGGGCGCGACGCCGCCGCACCGGCGCGCGGCGCCACCGCCGCGAAACGCGGCGCCTACCTGGACCTCATGGCCGACCTGCTCGTGTACGCCGCCGTCCCCCTGGGCCTGGCCGCCGGCGCGACGGGCAGCCTGACGGGCGCGCCGCTCGCCGATCCCGCGTGGGTGTGGGCGGCGGCCGCCCTCGCGCTGGCGTCCTTCTACCTCAACCTCGGCTCGTGGGCGCTGCTGGCGCCGGCACTGTCCGCCTCCGAGGCCGCGGCCGCGGCCGCGGACCCGATCGACGGCCCCGCCGCCGGCGCGCCGGCGGACCCCAACGCCCCCGGCCTGCGCATGCCCGCCGGGCTGATGGAGGGGGCGGAGACGATCGTCGCCTTCAGCGTGGCCCTGGCGTGGCCGGCGGGGGCGGCGGTGACGCTGGCGACGATCGGCGCCCTGACCCTCGCCGGCGCGCTGCAGCGCACCCTGTGCGGCCTGCGACGCCTCGGACGGGCGACCGCATGAGCAGGCGATCGCCGCGCACGCTGCTGCGCTGGATCGCCGGCGCAGCGTGGGCGACGCTGCTCGGCGGCTACCTGTGGAACGTCACCGCCACCGGGCGCACGCCGTTCGACGTGCTGGGCGAGGTCGTCGCCTTCCTCGTCGACCACCCCCTGGGGCCCGTCCTGTACGTGCTGGCGATCGCGGTGCGCCCGTTGTTCGTCTTCTCCTCGTCGGTGCTCACGATCGGCGCCGGGCACCTCTACGGCCCCGCGCTGGGCTTGCTGGTGGTGACCGTCGGCCACAACGCGGGGGCCGTGCTCGCCTACGCGCTGGCGGTCGCCTTCGGCGCGGAGCTCGCCGGCCGCGCGCTGGCGCACCCGCGCCTGCGCGGCGTCGCGGGCCGGCTGCGGCGCAACGCCTTCGCGACGGTGCTCACGCTGCGCCTCGTGTTCACCCCCTACGACGCGGTGAACTACGCGGCGGGCGCGCTGCGCCTGCCGCTGCGCGCCTTCGTGACCGCTACCCTGCTCGGCTCCCTGCCGGGCGCGTTGACCTTCCTGCTGTTCGGCGCCTCGATCGGCGACCTGTCGGTCCTCGCGGACGGTCGCTGGCCGAGCGTGGACCCGTGGACGCTGGCGGCCTCCGCCATGCTCCTCGCCGTCTCGCTGACCGTGTCGCGGTTGCTGCGGCATCGCTCGCCGCTGCCGGGGGCGACGCCGTGAGCGTCGCTCCCGGACACGACACCGTGAGCGTCGCTCCCGGAAAAGACGCCGCGAGCGTCGCTCCCGGAAAAGACGCCGTGAGCGTCGCTCCCGGAAAAGACACCGCAGGCGGCGCCCGTTCCGTGCCGCCCGGAGCCGACGCCGAGCGCTTCGACGCGGTGGTCATCGGCGCCGGCGCCGGCGGCCTCACCGTGGCGTTCGGCCTCGCCCGCATCGGCAAGCGGGTCGCGCTCGTCGAGGGCGGCGCCATCGGCGGCGACTGCACCAACGTCGGCTGCATCCCGTCGAAGACGCTGCTCGACCTCGCCGCGCGCCTGCGGGCCAGTGGGCTCGAGCCCGGCGGCGCCGCGTGGGCGACGGCCGCGGCGGACGCCCTGGCGGAGGTGCGCCGCCGCCGCGACGCCCTGCGCGCGCACGAGACGGCGCAGCTGGACCGGGAGCCCAACCTCACGCTCCTGCGCGGCCGCGCACGCCTGACCGCCGACGGCCACGTGGAGGTCGACGCGACCGACGGCGGCTCGCGCCGCCTGCGCTCCCCGCGCGTCGTCCTGGCGACCGGGGCGCGCGCGCTGCGGATCGACCTGCCCGGGCTGCCGCCGGAGCTGGTGTGGACGAACCACGAGGTGTTCGAGGCCGGGGCCCCGCCCGCCCACCTCGCGGTGCTGGGCGGCGGCCCGATCGGCGTCGAGATGGCGACCGCGTTCGCGCGCCTCGGCAGCCGCGTGACGCTGGTCGAGGCGCTGCCGCGGCTCCTGGCGGGAAGCGAGCCGGAGGCCTCGGCCGTCGTCGAGGCCGCGCTCCGGCGCCTCGGCGTGGACGTGCGCGTGGGGGTGCGGGCGGTCGGCTTCGAAGCGGAACGCAGCCGGCTGCTCCTGGCGCCCACGGAGCCGGACGGCGGCGCGGACGACGAACCCGTCACGGGCGTCGACCGGGTGCTCATGGCGCTCGGGCGCCGCCCGGCCGTGGACGGCCTGACGGACGCCCCCGGCGGCCTCGAGGCGCTGGGCATCCGCGTCGGGCGGCAGGGGATCGTCACCGACGCCGCGCACCGCACCCGCCGGCGCGGCGTGTACGCCATCGGCGACGTCGGCGAGCGGGCCAAGTTCACCCACGCCGCCAACGCGCAGGGGCGCCGCCTGGTGCGCCACCTCACGCTGCCGTGGCTGCCGCTCGTGCGGGAGGGCGATTACCCCGCCGTCACCTTCGCCGAGCCGGAGGTCGCCCAGATCGGCCCGCCGTTGGCGGCACTGCGGCGCGCGGTGCACCCCGATGCCATCGTCAGCCACCGCGTCGACCTCGCCGACCTCGACCGCGGCCTGACCAGCGGCCTACGCGAGGGCTTCGTCCTCCTGCACGCCCGGCGCCTGAGCGGCCGCCTGCTGTCGGCCACGGTGGTCGGACCGCACGCGGGCGAGATCGTCCAGCTGCTCGCCTGGGCCCAGCGCCGGCGCGTGTCGCTGTGGCAGCTGTCGCGTCACGTGGTCGCGTACCCGACGCTCTCCGAGGGCATCAAGCGAGCGGCCGACGCCTTCGTGTTCGCGACCCTGCCCGCCCTGCCGCGCGAGCTCGCCGCCTACCTGCGCACCCGCTGGCGCCGGCCGCCGGCGGACGCCCCCACGACGGTCGCCGCGGGCGGCGCCCGTTAAGCTGCGGCGTGCTGTTCGCCTTCGACCTCGACAAGACCCTCGTCACCGACGACTACTGCCTCCTCGAACCGACGATCGCCGCCGTGCGCACGCTGCGCGACGCGGGGCACCGGGTGACGGTGCTCACCGGCCGGCCGCTGGCCTCGGCCCGACGCTTCCTCGAGGCGCTCGAGATCGACGGCCCCTACAGCGTCAACCACGGCGCCCAGGTCATGGGGCCGGACGGCCGCGAGCTGCGCCGCACACGGCTGCTCGCCGCGGACGTCCGACTGCTGCTCGACCCCTGGCGCAGCCACCCGCAGGTGGAGTTCAGTTGCGTCATCGACGACACGCTGCTGGTCAAGGACCCGCTCGACCAGCGTTGGCACTGGGCCCACACGGAGAGCCGGACCGTCACGCGCTTCGACCCGGAGAACGGGCTCGACGCCGACAAGGTGGTCTTCGCCTCCTCGACCACCAGCGCGACGATCGCCGAGCACGTCGCGAAGAGCCTGCCGCACGTGGAACGCTACCTGTGGGGCGACGGCTTCCTGGAGGTCATCGGCGCCGGTGCCGACAAGGGCACCGCGCTGGCCTTCATCGCCGAGCGCCTGGGCGTGCCGCGCCACCAGACGGTGGCCTTCGGCGACGGCCTGAACGACGTCAGCATGCTGCGCTGGGCCGGGCACGCCGTGGCCGTGGGCCCGGACGCCCAGCCCGAGGCGCTGGCCGAGGCAGACGAGCACGTGGCGTCGCCCGAGGAGGGCGGCGTCGCCGGTTGGATCGCACGGAACGTGCGCGCCGCGGCCCGCTAGGCGGACGCGCGGCGCGCTGCGCAACTCTTCATGACGGCGCGCCGCGACACGACGCGCCGCGGAATCGCGGCCATCCGGGGCGCTAAGCGCCCCGGATGGCTTCCAGGAACTCCTGCCGCGTGCGGGCGTCGTCGCGGAAGACGCCGCGCATCGCGGTCGTGCGGGTGGACGAGCCCTGCTTCTCGACCCCGCGCATCATCATGCACAGGTGGCTCGCCTCGGTGACGACCGCTAGGCCGACCGGCTCGAGCGCCTGCTCGAGCGCGTCCGCGATCTGGATCGTCATGCGCTCCTGGACCTGCATCCGTCGCGCGAAGACGTCGACGACGCGGGCGAACTTCGACAGGCCGAGGATCTTCTTGCTGGGGATGTAGGCGATGTGCGCCTTGCCGAAGAACGGCAGCATGTGGTGCTCGCACATCGAGTAGAACTCGATGCCCTTGACCACCACCATCTCGGAGCCCTCGGCCTCGAAGAGGGCGTCGTTCAGGACGGTGTTCACGTCCGCTTGGTAGCCCGAGGTGAGGAAGCGGAGGGAGCGCTCGACGCGGTCGGGCGTCTTGAGCAGGCCCTCGCGGGTGACGTCCTCGCCGAGCCCGGTGATCAGGTCGGCGATCAGGTCGGCCATCTCGACGTCGCCGACCTCGTCGAACTCGGGGTCGAAGGGCCGGATGAGGTGGGCATGCTCGCGCACGGGGGCCTCCTGATCCATGGTAGCGCCGCGCAGCGCCCCGGCGGTGACGCCTGCGGGGTGCGGCGTGCGGATCGTGCTGGCGACGTGGTCCGACATCGGGATCTCCTTCCGGAGGGCGCGGGACACCGGGTTGAGCCCGGGCGCGGCAAGGACGGACACGCGACGATCGCGGCCCGCCTGCGGGGTGCGAGCACGATAGGGGACGCCGGCGCCAGCGGACCGTATCCGGACCCGCCATTGCGCATGCCGTTCGAGCTTGCTTTCGTGGCTGCACGTGCAGTTCGGGCGTGCCTTGGCACGCCCGAACTGCCACGCACCTGGGGGCGCATGCCGAGGCATGCGCCCCCAGGTGCACATCCCGCCGCGCGCCCAGTACGCTCGACGCATGACCCGCCTGGATCAGCTCGACGCGTACGCGTTGACCTTCGGCGCCCCCGTGGTCGCCACCCGGGTCGTGGACGACGACCCGCGGCAGGCCTGGGTGCGGCTCGCGGCCAGCGCCTTCTACCCCACCAGCGGTGGCCAGCCGCACGACCTCGGCCGCCTCGACGGCGTCGACGTGATCGACGTGGCGATCGACGAGAGCGGCGTCTGGCACCGGGTCGCGGCGCCCGTCGGCACGTGGCCGGTCGGGCAGCTCGCCCGCGGCGAGGTCGACGGTCAGCGCCGGGCACGCCACCGGCAGCGCCACTCGGCCCAGCACCTGCTCTCCCAAGCCTTCGTGCGCACCGACCCCGCGTTCGCGACGCGGGCGGTGTCGCTCGCCTCGGCCGACTGCACCGTCGACCTCGCCGGCGAACCCGACGAGCAGGCGATCGCGGCCGCCGAGCGGCTCGCCAACGAGGCCGCCTACGCCGGGTGGCCGGTGGTCGCCACCGAGGTCGACGAGGCGGAGCTGGGGCGCTACCCCCTGCGGCGGCCGCCGAAGGTGACCGGCCGCGTGCGGCTGGTCGCGATGGGCCCCGACGTGCACGACGACCCCGCCTCCGCCTGGGAGCTCAGCGCCTGTGGTGGCACCCACGTCCGCAACACCGCCGAGGTCGCGCCCATCACCGTGCTGCGCAGCGAGCGCGTGCGCGGCGGCCTCACGCGCATCACCTTCCGCGCGGGCTGGGAGGCATGGGAGGACCACCGCTACAAGCACGCCGTCGCGAGCCACACCGCCGCCTCGCTGTCGACCGGCGTGCCCGAGCTCGGGGCCAAGGTGACCGCGTTGGCCGACGACGCCACCGACCTCCGGCGGGCACTGGCCGAGACGCGCGCTCTGCTCGCCGAGCACCTGGCCGACGCCCTGCTGGGCGACGACCCGGCGCCCGGCGCGCTGCTGGTCGCGGAGCTCGACGAGCGCGAGGCCGAGCTGCTGGCGCCGCTGGCCGACGCCCTGGCGGGCCGCGGCGCCACCGCCGCGCTGGCCGTCGCGCGCGGCGGCAAGGCAGAGATCGTGCTGGCCTCCGGTTCGGGCGTCGACGTGCGACCGGCCCTCACGGCGGCGCTGGTGCACCTGTCGGG
>JAHYJQ010000066.1 GCA_019429025.1 Trueperaceae bacterium
CATGTTGAACCGTCCTACGGACGCTTCAACGCGTGCAGTTCGACGCGGCCAGGGCCGCGTCGAACTGCCATGTTGATTCGTCGGCTTCGCCGACGAATCAACGCGCCTGCCCCAGCAGCCTCACCACCACGCCCGCCGACGCCAGCGACAGCCCATCGTCCGCCTCGATGCGGGCGATCGCGTCGTCGTAGCGGCGGATGACGTTCGGGGTGCGCTGCAGGAAGTCGTCGACCGCGAGCTTGGGCTCGTCCGCGCGGGCGCGCACGTAGCGCTCGGTCAGGTCGCGCTGCACCTGCCGCAGGTCCATGACCAGGCCGCCGACGGCGATCGTCGACCAGGCGTCGGCGACCGACAGGGCACGCAGGCCGTCGCGCAGCCAGCCGAGACGCAGGCGCTCGCCGAGGGCGAAGAACAGCGTGCCGACGTCGGAGAGCGGCGTGCCCGTGCGCTGGGCGACCTCCACGACCCCCATGGCGGAGGGGAGGTAGGCGAGGGCCGCCAGCTCGGTGGCGAGCTCGGCGGGGAGGCCGGCGCGCGTCGAGCGCTTGACCTCGCTCGCGAAGCGGCGCCGCTCGGGCGTGGGCAGCAGCTCGGAGAGCTGCGAGCGCACCGCCGCCAGCGGGCCGCGGTAGGCGCTCACGAAGCCCTCGATCTCGACGCCGGAGAGGTCGTTGAGGAGCATCCAGCGGACCACGCCCTCGACGCTGGCGACCAGCGCGTCCAGCGCGTCGAGCTCGACGGTGCCGGGCACCGCGCGGGCGGCGCCCTCCAGGCGCGCCTCGAGCTCGGCGACGTCGAGGACCTCGAGGGCGATGAGGGCCGCGCGCACGACCTCGAGGGTGGTGGCGCCGGTGTCGCGGATGGAGCGGTGCACGAAGGTCATGCCGAGCAGGTCGACGACGCGGTTGGTCATCAGCGTCGCGACGATCTCGCGGCGCAGCGGGTGGGCGCGGATCGCGGCCGGGAAGCCCTCGCGCACGGCGCCGGGGAAGTAGCGGTCGAGGTAGATCGGCCGGAAGAAGGGTTCGTCCGGCAGGTCGGTGGTGAGCAGGCGCTGGAAGAGGCCCATCTTGGCGTAGGCCATGACGATCGCGAGCTCGGGCCGCGTGAGCCCCTCGCCCGCCTTCTCGCGCTCCGCGAGCTGCCGGTGGTTGGGGAGGTGCTCGACGACCGGGTCGAGCGTGCCCTTCGACGTCATGTACGCGATGAGCGAGTCGAACAGCGCGAGGTCGGCCTGGCTGCGGCGCTGGGCGAGCGCCAGCGCGAGCGCCTGGCGGGCGTTGTTGTGCAGCACCAGGTCGCAGACCTCGTTGGTGACGTCGCGCAGCAGGCGATCGCGCTGCACCGGGGAGAGCTCGCCGGTGAGCAGCAGCGGCTGCAGCGCGAGCTTGAGGTTGACCTCGTGGTCGGAGAGGTCGACGCCGCCGGAGTTGTCGATGGCGTCGGTGTGGATGCGGCCGCCGCCGCGGGCGTACTCGATGCGGGCCTCCTGCGTGAACCCGAGGTTGCCCCCCTCGGCGACGATGCGTGAGCGCAGCTCGGTGGCGTCGACCCGCACGGCGTCGTTGCTGGCGTCGCCCACCTCGCCGTGCCGCTCGCCGCTGGCCTTGACGTAGGTCCCGATGCCGCCGTTCCACAGCAGGTCGACGGGGGCCCGCAGGATCGCCCTGACGAGGTCCTGGCCCGACAGCGCCTCGGCCTCGACGCCCAGCGCGGCGCGCACCTCCGGCGTCAGCGGGATGCGCTTGGCGCCGCGCTCGAAGACGCCGCCGCCGCGGGAGATCGCCTTGCGGTCGTAGTCGGCCCAGCTGCTGCGCGGCAGGTCGAACAGCCGCTGGCGCTGGGCGTGGGCGGCGGCCGGATCGGGGTCGGGGTCGAGGAAGACGTGGCGGTGGTCGAAGGCCGCGACCAGCTTGACGCGGTCGCTGTACAGCAGGCCGTTGCCGAAGACGTCGCCCGACATGTCGCCGATGCCGACGGCGGTGAAGACGTCGTGCCGGGGATCGAGGCCGAGGTCGCGGAAGTGGCGGGTGACCGCCGCCCAGGTGCCGCGGGCGGTGATGCCCTCCTTCTTGTGGTCGTAGCCGACCGAGCCGCCGGAGGCGAAGGCGTCGCCGAGCCAGAAGCCCATCTCGGCGGCGACCGCGTTGGCGGTGTCGGAGAAGGTGGCGGTGCCCTTGTCGGCGGCGACGACCAGGTAGGGGTCGGGGCCGTCGTGGATGACGAGGCCGGCGGGGTGCACGACCTCGCCGCCGACGACGTTGTCGGTGAGCCCCAGCAGCGCCCGCACGTAGACGCGGTACTGGGCCTCGACGAAGGCGCGCAGCTCGTCGCGGTCCGTCGGCCCGCGCTTGACGACGAAGCCGCCCTTGCTGCCGACCGGCACGATGACGACGTTCTTCGTCATCTGCGTCTTCATGAGGCCGAGGACCTCGGTGCGGAAGTCGTCGGGGCGGTCGGACCAGCGGATGCCGCCGCGCGCGACCTTGCCCCCGCGCAGGTGCACGCCCTCCACGTGCGCCGAGGCGACGCCGATCTCGAACATCGGGCGCGGGGCGGGCATGTGGGCGACCTTGGCAGACTCGATCTTGAAGGCGATCGCGGGGTTCCCGAGGTAGTAGTCGCAGCGCACCATCGCGCGTACGAGGTCGGCCAGCCCGCGCAGCACCTGGTCCTCCGGCAGGCTGGCGACGCCGGCGAGCAGGTCGACGAAGGCCTCGAACGCGGCCTCCTCTGCCTCGGCGCGGTCGTCGGCGAGGTCGGGGTCGAAGCGGGCGGCGAACAGCGCGATGATCGCGCGGGCGACGTCCGGGTAGGCGCGGAGCGTGTCGTTGACGAAGCGCCGGCTGGTGACCGCGTTGAGCTGCACGTAGTACATCTGCAGCGCCCGCAGCAGCGCGACCTCGCGCGCGCGCAGGCCGCCGTAGAGCACCAGGCGGTCGAGCCTGTCGTGCTCGGCCTCGCGGCGCAGGATCGCCTCGGCGGCCTCGATGAGCCGCGGCCCGTCGGCGCGGACGTCGATCGGGGCGCCGTGCTGGTCCTGCACCTTGAAGACGTCGATGCCCAGCCGGCGGCCGCCCTCGCGGACGCGGTAGGAGAGCTGCTCCAGCACCCGGAAGCCGAGGTCCTCGAGGATCGGCAGCACGTCGGAGAGCACCATGCCCTCGCCGTGGTGGTAGACGCGGACGTGGCTGACCTCCGCGCCGCGCGGGTCGTCGAGCGGCTGCACCACGTCGACCCGCACGCCGCCCTCGGCGAGCGCCTCCAACTGCTCGATGTCGCGCAGCGCGCCCGCCGCGCTGGTGTCGGCACGGTAGCGGGCGTCGAAGGCGCGGGCGTAGCGCTCGGCCAGCCGCCGCCCCTCGCGCTGGCCACGGTCCTGCACCAACCGGCCGCGCAGGTGGTCCTCCCAGGTGCGGGTGAGCTCCGCGACGTCGCGCTCGAGGCCCTTGACGTCGACGTCGCCGAAGCGGCGTTCGGTGGTGAGGAAGAAGTGCAGGCGCGCCTGAGACTCGTCCTCACCGAGAGACAGCTGGTAGTCGACGTGCTGCGCGTCGAGCACGCGCGTGAGGTGCTGCTGGACGCGCTGGCGCACCTCGGCGTTGAAGTGGTCGCGGGGCAGGCGGACGGTGACGGAGAAGCCGCGGCCGAGGGGGTCGGGCCGCACCAGGAGGCGCACGCCGCGCTCCTGCTCCAGGCTCATGATCGCCCGCACCTCACGGTGCACGGCGGCGGCGTCGGCCCAGAAGAGGTCGACGCGCGGCAGCGAGTCGAAGACGACGGTGATCTGCTTGTAGTCGTGCGAGCCGGGCAGCGAGCCGTCGATCTCGAGGACCTGGCGCAGCTTCATGCGCAGGATCGGCACCCGCTCGGCCGGCTCGGTGTACGCCTTGGTGTTCAGGAGGCCGAGGAAGCGGTGCTCGCCGAGCACCTGCCAGGTGTCGCTCAGCTTCTTGACGCCGATGTAGTCCATGCGCGCGGAGCGCCGCACGGTGGATTCCGCGTTGGTCTTGGTGACGATGAGGGTGCGGCCGTCGACCACCCGGTCGCGCAGCTCGTCGGACATCTGCGACAACGGCACGGGCTGCCGGTACGTGCTGCGCTCCACCTGCCGCAGGAGCCCCAGGCCGGAGTCGGGCTCGATGGCCAGAGCGCGCTCGCCCTCGTGGTCGATGAGGTCGTAGCTGCGGTAGCCGAGGAAGACGAAGTGGCCGTCCTCGAGCCACTCGAGGAAGGCCGCGAACTCCTCGAGCTCCTCGGCGCGGTCATGGAAGCGGCCCTTGGCGGTGCGCTCGCGCAGCGCACGCAGGCCGGCCGCCACCTCGCGGGTCTTCTCGATCATCGCCCCGAAGTCGTCGGTGGCGAGGATGACGTCGCCGAGCACACGTTCCACCGCCAGCCGCAGGCGCTCGCGTCGCTCCGCGTCGTCCTCGCGGTCGACGAACCAGAGTTCGAACGCCTCGCTCGTGGCCCCCTCGGGCGCCGGGCCGCGCCTGGGCGCGATCTCGACGATCGCACCGTCAGGCCCGCGCAGCACCATGAAGGTCGGGTGGAGCACGTGGTAGACGGTGAACCCCTGCCGCCGAAGCTCGGCCCGCAGCGAGTCGACGATGAAGGGCCGGTCGCCGAGCGCCAGGCGCACCACCGTGTAGGGGGACTCCCACCCCTCGGCCGCGAAGGTGGGGTTGAACACCTCGACGGTCTGCGGGGCGCCGTCCCGGCCGGCCCGGTCGAAGAAGGTGAGGCCGTTCTTGGCCAGCGCGAACAGCGCGTCGGCATCGAAGGCCTCGAGGAAGCTCTCGCCGGCCTTGCGGAACAGCTGCTCGGCGAAGGGCACGAGGCGCGCGGCCTCGTGCCCTTCGCGCCGACGAATCCGGGCTTCGACCTGGGGGAGCGTTGCGGCCATGGGCATCCCTTCGTACGCCTGGTTCGAACTCACCTGCGGAGGGCACGGGCAGGCTCCACCGCAGCATGCGTGGCTTTCACCGAAGCATACCGCGGGTCTCCGGGGCCTCCGGTCCCTCGTACGCCCCACGATAGACTCGCGGGCGATGCTCCTCCGCTGGGTCCCCTTCGCGCTCGCCGCCGCCGTCATCGCCCTCGACCAGCTCAGCAAGGCCTGGGTGGTGGCCGAGGTGCCGCTCGGCACCCGGGCGGGCTCGTGGGGCGGTCTGCTGCACCTGACCCACACCCGCAACAGCGGGGCCGCCTTCGGCCTGCTGCGCGGCTTCGGGCTCGACCTGGGCGTCGTCACGATCGACGGCGTGCAGCTGCTGGGGCTGGTATCGCTGGTGGTGGCCGTGGCGCTGGCGGTGTGGCTCCTACGCTCCCGCTCGCTGGGCTGGGGCACGCGGCTGGCGCTCGGGGCGGTCATGGGCGGCGCCGTCGGCAACGGCATCGATCGCTGGCGGCTGCACTACGTGGTCGACTTCATCCACGCGCAGGCAGGCTGGTTCGACTTCCCGGTGTTCAACGTCGCGGACGTCGGCATCTCGGTCGGCGCCGCCTGGCTGCTGCTGTCGACGCTGTTCGCGTCCGGCGGGCACCCCCACGGCGAGCCGCGGGCGGTGATGGCCGGCGAGGCGCCGGGCGACGCAGAGCGCGACGACGCCGGTGACGCGCGGGTCGCCGACGCGGCGGCGGGCGAGACACGCCCCGCCGCGGTCGTCAGCGACGCGCCATCACGAAGCGACGACGACCGTTGAGGTCGGCCTCCACGCGCGTCTCGCGCCAGACCGCCGCGGCCGTGAGCTCGTCCGCGAACGCCTGGGCGTTGCGCGGGTCGAGCTCGAGCCACAGCATGCCGCCGGGCCGCAGCAGCGGCGCCACCTGGCGCGCCAGGCGGCGGGCCACGGCCAGGCCGTCCGCGCCGGCGAAGAGCGCCTCGGGCGGGTCGAACGCCACCTCGGGCGGCAAGCGCCCGCGGTCGCCCTCGGGGAGGTAGGGCGGGTTCGCCACCACGACGTGCGCGGCCGCGACGGCGGCGGCGACGTCGGGCGCCGCCAGCAGGTCGCTCGCCCACACCGTCACCGAGAGGCCCAGGGCCGCCGCGTTGGCGCGCGCCACCAGCACGGCGGTGGCGTCGACGTCGCTGGCGGTGACGATGGCGTCGGGCCGCGCCGCGGCGATCGCCAGGGCGATCGCCCCGCTGCCGGTTCCCAGGTCGTGCACGCGCGGCGCCGCCACATAGCGCAGCGACGCGAGCACGCGCTCCACCAACGACTCGGTCTCCGGACGCGGCACCAGGACGCCGGGTCGCACCTGGAGCTCGAGCCCGTGAAAGGGCGCCGTCCCGAGGACCAGCTGCAGCGGCTCGCGCGCCTCGCGGCGCCGCAGCCAGGCCTCCAGCCGCGCCAGCTCGTCGTCGTCCAACGGTCGATCGCGCTCCAGCACCTGCTCGGCGCGGGTCAGTCCGGTGGCGGCCTCGAGCAGCCAGGCGGCCTCGGCGGCCGCCGACGCGACGCCCGCCGCCGTCAGGCGCGCGCGCACCTGCGCCGCGGCCGTCGCCACGTCGCTCGCCGTGAGAGCCGACCCCTCGCCGGTCATGGCGGCTACGTCAGGCGCCGTCCCCGGCCGGGTAGACGACCACGCGTCGGTCGCGGCCGTCGCCGGACGACTCGCTCTCGACGGCGGGGTCGTCGGCCAGCGCCATGTGCACGACGCGCCGCTCCGCGGCGCTCATCGGCTCCAGCTCGACCGGCATGCCCGACTTGCGCACGCGCGCGGCCGCGCGCTGCGCCACGACCCGCAGGCGCTCGTCCCGCCGGCGCTTGTAGCCGCCGACGTCGACGTTGACCCGCACGGGCGCCTCGCCCTCGACCTTGTTGACCACCGCGTTCGCCAGGAACTCGAGCGCGGCCAGCGTGCGACCGCCCTTGCCGATGAGCCGACCCGCGTCGCCGCCGTGCACGTCGGCGTGCACGGAGCCGTCGTGGTCGATCGTGACGTCGACCGCGTAGGTGGGGTCGAGGTAGAGCAGCAGCTGAACGAGGAAGGTCTCGGCCCGTTGGTCGGCGGCGAGGTCGTCGGGCACGACGCCGCCTAGGCCGACGCCGGCCATCGCGCGCTCGAAGTCGATGTCGTCGTCCTGGACCCAGGCATCGTGGTCGTCTTCGGGCGCGATGGCGTCGCTCTCGCCGTCGAGAACCGCCGCGCCGTCGGCGTCGTCCGGGTCGAAGCCGGCGTCGGCGTCCCCGGGCGCCTCGTTCGCCGGCGCGTCCTCGCCGAGCGGCCGCGGGGCGTCCTGGTCGCCATCGATGTCGATGCCGATGCCTTCGAGGTAGCGGTCGAGGTCACGTTCGGCCATGGAAGCTCCTCACCCGTCGTGGCGGCGCCACCCGGGCACGCTCACGCCTTCGCGGTCGCTGGCGCCGGTCGGTTCCGGTTCAGCAACCAGTACTGGAATACCTGCACGCCCATGCTTACCACGAAGTACAGCAGCACGCCGGCCGGGAAGCCGACCATGATGAACACGAAGACGAAGTTGATGAGGATCGACTGGCGCAGCATCTGCTGGTTGCCGCGCGCAGAGAACCACGACATCCCCAACATGACCAGCACGTAGAGCGCCGGCAGGATGTACCACGGGTCGGGCAGGCCGAGGTCCGGGATCCACAGGAAGCCCTGGTTGAACTCGAAGTTGACGAACACGCGCCACAGGATGATGAACAGCGGCATCTGCAGGAGGATCGGCAGGCAGCCGCCCGCGGGGTTGACGCCGGCCTCCTTGTACAGCTTCATCGTCTCCTGCGTGAGCTTCTCGCGGTCGTCCTTGTACTTCTTCTGCAGCTTCTGCAGCTCCGGCTGCAGCGCCTGCATGCCGAACATCGACTTCGTCTGGGTGGTGATGAGCGGCCACACCAGCGCGCGGAACAGCAGCGTCAGGACGATGATCGACAGCGCCCAGTTGTTCACGTAGGTGTGGATGAACTCGAGCGCGATGAGCACCCACAGCGACATGCGGCCCAGGATGTTCGGGTTGAACAGCCCGGGCAGGTCGTCGTACCCCTCCTGGTAGAAGCGCACCAGCTCGTTCTTGCCGAAGTACAGGTCGACGGTGAGGCGCGCCTCATCGCCCATGGGCGCCTGCATGGCCAGGCGGCGGTCGCCGAGCGAGATCGCCTGCAGCGGGCCCCCCGCGCCGAGTCCGGTCACGCCCTCGCCGGGCGTGAGGATCACGGCGTTGTCGCGGTTGTTGTTGCTCGTCTGCAGCGAGGCGTAGCTCGGCGCGTCGACCGGCACCGACAGGGGGTTGAGCGTGAAGGCGTCGCGCTGGCCGATCTTGATGACCGGCGCCTCGGCGCGCCCCACCCCGGCGACCGCGAACTGCACCATCTCCGGCAGCTCCAGGTCGGCCGGGGCGTCGGCCGGCACGCGCACCGTCACCTCGTAGTGCAACGTCTGCACCACGTTGGAGACCTCGACCTCGACGGCGACGTCGAGGCCGCCCGCCCGGTAGGTGAAGCTGCCGCGGAGGGTGGTCTCGTCGACCTGGGTCCAGCTCGCCTCGGGGTCGACGGGCGGGTGGTACACGCCGTCGAGCAGCAAGGCGGCGCCCGGGATGGGCGCGTCGGCAGGGACGAGGTTGTCGCGGTTCTCCACCTGGTAGCTCGAGAGCGACTGGCCCTTCTGGATCTTCGCGAACGCGGCCACCACCTCGCCGGCCCCGGAGAACATGAGGTCGACGCCCTTGGTGGGCACCTTGACCACCGGCCGGTCGAGCTCGTCACACCAGAACGACGGCGCGCCCGGCGCGGCGCAGGCGGTGGTGAGCCGCTCCGCGTCGCGGAACTCCGCCGGCGTGAAGGGGTAGGTGCCGAACGCGTCGCGCGCCGCGGCCAGCCCGGTGAGGGCGAGCGCGAGCACGACGACGAGGAGACGGGGGGCGACGGTGCTGCTCAAG
Organism: Trueperaceae bacterium; assembly: GCA_019429025.1. Taxonomy (GTDB): domain Bacteria; phylum Deinococcota; class Deinococci; order Deinococcales; family Trueperaceae; genus JAABTL01. The sequence goes on from JAHYJQ010000066.1 coordinate 8,903, forward strand.
GTTCCTCCGCTGCATGGCCAGAGCGGCCCGCGACGACGTGGTGGGTGGCGCGCGCGGGGGGAACCGGGTCGAACCCCCCGGGGTGGAACGGATGACAGCGAAGGAGCCGCCAGGTCGCCATCGCCAGGCCGCGGAACACGCCGTGGACGTGCACCGCCTCCACCGCGTAGGCACTGCAGGTGGGGTGGAAGCGGCAGGTGGGGGCGGGCTTGAGCGGCGACAGGAAGCGCCGGTACGCCACGATGGGCGCGGTCACGACGCGCCGCGGCCACGAAGGGCGAACGTCGTGGCTCACGCCGTCCTCTCCCTGGTGCGGGCCGCTGGCGTCGCGGGCGACGCCTGCGGCGCGGGGGACCCCGCGGCCTGCTTCTTCGCGGCCGGCTTCTTCGCCGCCGCCTTCGCCGTCGGCGACTTTGCCGGCGCGCTCGCCTGGTCGAGGGCGCGGCGCAGGGCCTGGCCGAGCTCGTGGTAGTCGGCCTCGGCGGCGGACGGCCGCACGATGACCAGCGCGTCGAACGACGGCGGCCAGCGGCCGTCGGGACCGACGCCGCCCGGCGCAACGGCGCCGGCGGGCGCAACGGCGCCGGCGGGCGCAACGGCGCCGGCGGGCGCGGCAGCGCCGGCGGGCGCGTCGGGCGTCGCACGCAGCATCTCGCGCAGCGCCTCCCGCAGCCGACGGCGCACGCGGTTGCGGACCACGGCCTTGCCCACCTTGCGGCTCACGACGAACGCCACGCGCACGTCGCCGTGGCGGGCGGGGCGCAGTCGCAGGCTGAGGTGCTTCGATCCACCGGGGCGTCCCTTCCGGAGGCGCTGGAACGCGCGGTCGCCCTTCAGCGAGCGAACGACCGGCGCTGGCTTCAGCGGTCCGATACGGACAGGCTGTGACGGCCCTTGGCGCGACGCCGCTTGATGACGTTGCGGCCGGCGGCCGTCTTCATGCGCGCACGGAAGCCGTGGGTCTTGGCGCGCTTGCGCCGGTTGGGCTGGTAGGTCCGCTTCATGGCGTTCGTTCTCCTTCCGCTCGGACCGCCGCGCCCGGCACCTCGGACGCGAACGGACCGCCGCATGCGACGGCAACCACGGCGCCGGGCTTCGCGCGCCGGGGGTGATCGGGGGTGGTCGCCCACGGAACCGCGCCTGCGAGCGACACGTCTCCAGGGTCGAGCCTTGGGAGGATAGCACACGGGCCGCCGCGCGGGATGAAGGCCACCCGTCCCCGGATCGCCGCGCGCGGCGCCCGCGCGTGCGCGCGACCCGCGCGTGCGCGCCATCAGCCGCGCGCGGCGGCGCCCGGTCGGCGCCCCCGGCTACGCGCTCGCCGTCACCGCGCGCGCCCACCCCAGCAGGCGCGCCTCGGACCACGCCGGCCCGATCAGCTGGGCGCCGGCCGGCAGGCCGTCCTCGGCGGCGCCGGCCGGCAGGCTGAGCGCCGGCATGCCCGACAGGTTGGCGAGGCAGGTGGTGACGTCCGCCACGTACATCGCCAGCGGGTCGTCGAGCCGCTCGCCCTGCCGCCAGGCGACCGTCGGCGCGGTCGGCGCGAGCAGCACGTCGACGCCGGCCAGCGCGCCCTGCAGCGCGTCGGCGATGCGCCGTCGCACGCGCGCGGCCCGCTCGGCGTAGGCGTCGGCGTAGCCCGCCGACAGCGCGAAGGAGCCCATGAGCACCCGCCGCTGCACCTCGCGGCCCAGGCCGGCCGCCCGGGTGGCACGGGCCACCGCCTCGTGGCCGTCGCGCGCCTCGCCGACCCGCAGGCCGTAGAGCGTGCCGTCGTAGCGCGAGAGGTTGCTGCTCGCCTCCGCCATGGCAATGAGGTAGTAGCTAGCCACCGCTGCCTCCACGATCGGCAGCTCGACGTCGACCACCGTGGCGCCCGCCTCGGCGAAGCGCGCGGCGACGCCGTCGAGCGCGGCGCGGACGCCGTCGCTCACCCCCCGCCACAGGTCGGCGATCCGCCCCACGCGCAGCCCGCGCAGGTCGACGGGCACGGGCCCGACCTCGTCGGCGGGGCGCGCGGCCGTCGTCGCGTCGGCCGGATCGCGCCCGGCCATCGCGGAGAGCGCCACCGCCGCATCGTCCGGATCGCGGGAGAACACCCCCACCTGGTCGAGCGAGCTGGCGTAGGCGATGACCCCGTGGCGCGAGAGGCGCCCGTAGGTGGGCTTGATGCCGAACACGCCGCAGAACGCGGCCGGCTGGCGCACCGAGCCGCCGGTGTCGGTGCCCAGCGCCAGCGGCACCACGCCCTCGGCCACCGCCACGGCGGAGCCGCCCGACGAGCCGCCGGCGACGCGATGGGGATCGGCCGGATGGCGCACGGGACCGAAGACCGAGGTCTCGCTGGAGCTGCCCATCCCGAACTCGTCGAGGTTCGTCTTGCCGATCACCAGCGCGCCGGCCGCCTCCAGGCGCGCGACCACGGTCGCGTCGTACGGGGGGACGAAGCCGCGCAGCACGGCGCTGCCGGCGGTCGTCGCCACCCCCGCGGTGCAGATGTTGTCCTTGACGGCGACGGGGACGCCGGCGAGGGGTCCCGGATCGCGACCGGCGGCGACCTGCGCGTCCACGGCCGCCGCACGGGCCAGCGCACGCTCCTCGGCGAGCGCGACGAACGCGTTCGACGTCGAGCTGGCCGCCGCGGCCAACGCGCCCTCCGCGAGCTCGACCGCGGTCACCCGCCCCGAGCGCACGGCGGCAGCGGTCTCGCGGGCGCTCGCCATGCGGCGGAGCCTAGCACGGTCGCCGTGGACGGTCTCGCATGCGAGCGATTACGCTCGCGCGTCCGCTGGCGGACCCTATGCTGGCGGGCATGGGATCGGCCCCCGAACGCGATGCCGTGCCGGCGCCACCCGCAGCGGGCGTGACGACGAGCGGCACCGAGGCTCGCGCGAACGGGCCCGCCGAGGCGGGGCCCGCCTCCGTGGGGACGGGCGCCTCGGGGGCGGGCGCTGGCTCGGCGGCCGCGGAGACCGCCACGCGCGTCGTCGCCGCCGCCGCCTCCGACGCGGGCCGCGTCCGGGTCGTCAACCAGGACGCCCACTGGGCCGGGCAGGTCGGCCACAAGGGCTACCTGGCGGTCGTCGCGGACGGCATGGGCGGCCACCAGACCGGCGAGGTGGCCAGCCAGCAGGCGCTCGACACGTTCCTCGCCGCGCTGCGTTCGCACCGAGCCCACCCGCCGGCGGCGCTCGCGCGCGCCGCGCAGGCGGCCAACCTCGAGGTCTACGCGCTGGCCAGCGAGCGGCCCGAGCACCAGGGCATGGGCACCACCCTGACCGCCTTGCTCATCGACGACCAGGTCGGCCTCATCGGCCACGTGGGCGACTCGCGCGCCTACCGGCTGCGCGACGGCGAGCTCGTCCAGCTGACCCAGGACCACTCGTGGGTGGCGGACCGGGTTCGCCAGGGCCTGCTGTCGGCGGAGGAGGCGCGCCGGCACCGGTGGCGCAACGTCATCACCAACGCCCTCGGCGCCGGCCCGAGCTTCCGCCTCGACCTCGGCAGCGTCGACGTCCGCCCCGGCGACCGCTTCCTGCTCTGCTCCGACGGCGTGTCGGCGATGGTCTCCGAGGGGCTGATCGCGCAGATCCTCGGCGACCATGCGCCACAGGAGGCCGCGGACGCGCTGATCGCCGAGTCGAACGACCGCGGCAGCCCGGACAACGTCACCGCCGTCGTGGTGGAGGTCGCCGCGGTGGCCGAGCGGCCGAAGCGCTACGAGCTGCCGCCGGCCAGCGCCGGGCCGACCTCGGTCGAGGTCGGCGACACGATGTCGGGCATCCGCGAGGTCGAGGACACCTTCCCGCTGCGGTCGCCCCTGCGGCTGCTGCGGCGGCAGCCCTGGTACCCCTACCGCGGCTGGCTCGTCGGCTCGGTGTACCTGCTGCTGCTCTTCATCGTGTTCTCGCTGTGGCGGGGGTGACGCGGCGACGCTGCGCCGCCGGCCGGCGCCGGATACGCTAGGGCATGCGACGACCCGTCCAGACCGACCGCGCCCCCGCAGCCATCGGGCCCTACAGCCAAGCCATCCGCATCGGCGACCTGGTGTTCACCTCCGGCAACCTGCCGATGCGCCCCGACGGCAGCATGGTCGAGGGCGACATCGCCGTCCAGGCCGAGCAGGTGATGGAGAACCTGCAGGCCGTGCTCGCCGCGGCCGGCACGACCCTCGGCCACGCCGTCAAGTGCACCTGCTTCCTCGCCGACATGAACGACTTCGCCGCGTTCAACGAGGTCTATGGTCGCTACTTCGGCGAGGGCGCGCCGGCGCGCAGCACCGTCGAGGTGGCGCGTCTCCCGAAGGACGCGCGCATCGAGGTGGAGTGCGTCGCCTGGGTGCCGGGTGCTTGACCCCGCGAGGGCCTGACCCGGCGGGGTCCTTGACCCCGGCGGGGTCCTTGACCCCGGCGGGGTCCTCGACCTCGGCGGCCGCGCGGCCGCCGTCAGCGCCTAGAGGTAGAGCCACACGACGTAGGGGAGGTAGGCGGCCAG
>JAHYJQ010000067.1 GCA_019429025.1 Trueperaceae bacterium
CCGGCCGTCACGCGTAGGGCCAGCGCCTCACGGGTCAGCTCCGTGTGGCGGGTCGCGACCCGCGCCTCGTGCCGCAGGTGCTCGATCCGTTCGCGAAGCTCGACGAGCACGTCCTCGAGCCGCGTCAGGTGCGCCTGCGCCGCGTCGAGGCGCGACTGGGTCTGCTCGCGCCGGCTCGCCAGTCGGGCGACGCCGGCCGCCTCCGCGACGTAGCGCAGGAGCGTCGCCGGGTCGGCCATGAGGACGCCCGCGACCTCGCCCTGCCCGATCATCGCGACCCCCGCGGTCCCCAGCCCGGATCCCGCCAGCGCCTCGTCCACGTCGAGGAAGCGGGCCACCCGGCCGTCGAGGCGCAGGCGGCTCGCGCCGGAGCGGTCGAGATCGCGGCGCACCTTGATGCTGCGGCGGCCGTCGCTGAGCTCCACCTCGACCTCGGCGAAGCCGACGCCCCGTTTACCGGCGGCCCCGTGGAAGATGAGGTCGGTCCTCGTCTCGGCCCGGAACTCCCGCGCCCGCCCGCCGCCGGTGACCCACTTCAGGGCGTCGAGCAGGTTCGACTTGCCCGATCCGTTGGGACCGACGACGGCCGTCACGCCGGGCGAGAACTCGATGGCGGTCCGGTTCCCGAACGACTTGAAGCCCTGCAGCGTCAGCGTGCTCAGCCGCACGTGGCCCCCCGCGGTCGGACGGTGATCAACGCGCGCCCAAGGCGGTGGCGAGCGTCCGCAGCGTCACGGCCGACGCCACGATGCCCTGCAGGTAGTTGCGCACCTCGAACTTCTCGTTGGGGGCGTGCAGGCGATCGTCCTCGAGGCCCATGTCCAGCAGGACGGGCACGGCGCCCAGCGCCCGCTGCAGATCGACGACGATGGGTATCGACCCACCCGTGCGCGCGAACACCGGGGGCCGACCCCACACGGCCTCCAAGGCACGGGCGGTCGCCGCGACCGCCGGGTGGTCGAGCGGCGTGAGCGCGGGCTCGCCGAGGCCATCCACGACGACGTCGACGTCGACCCCCTCGGGGGCCGCGCGGCGCAGGTGCGTCTCGAGGAGGTCCGCGATCCGCCGCGGGTCCTGGTGCGCGACGAGCCGGCAGCTGAGCTTGGCGACGCCCTCGGCCGGGATGACCGTCTTGCTCCCCGCGCCGACGAAGCCGCCGCCGAGGCCGTGCAGGTCGAGTGTGGGGCGGGCCCACAGCCGCTCGAGGAGGCCGTAGCCCGCCTCGCCGGGGGTAGCGGTGACGCCGGCGTCGGCCATGAAGGCGTGACGGTCGAAGGGGACCCGGGCCAGCCGCTCGCGCTCGACCTCGTCCAGCTCGGCGACGTCGTCGTAGAAGCCGGCGACCGCGACGCGACCGCTGGCGTCCTTCAGGCCAGCGAGCATCGACGCCAGGGCGGTGAGGGGGTTCGGGACGCCCCCGCCGTAGGCACCGGAGTGCAGGTCGCGCCCCGCGGTCCGGACGCGCACCGTCAGGTAGACGAGGCCGCGGAGGCCGTAGGTGATCGTCGGCGTCTCCGGCGCCACCATGGCGCCGTCCGACACCAGGGCGACGTCGGCCTGCAGGTCGGTCCGGTGCTCTCGCAGGAACCGTGGCAGGTTCGGGCTCCCGATCTCCTCCTCGCCTTCGACGACGAAGCGGACGTTGAGCGGCAGGCCGCCGTCGAGGTCGCGCAGCGCCTCGACCGCCTTGACGTGGGCGTAGAGCTGGCCCTTGTCGTCCGATGCGCCGCGGCCGACGATCCGCCCGTCGACGACGACCGGCTCGAACGGAGGCGTCGCCCAGGCCTCGAGCGGCTCGGCGGGCTGGACGTCGTAGTGACCGTAGATGACGACGGTGGGCGCGCCCGCGATCGGCGGGGACGCGGCCGTGACCACGGGGTGCCCCGCGGTCGCATGCACCTGCGCCTCGAGGCCCGCGCGACCGAGGGCGTCCGACACGAAGGCCGCCGCGCGGGCCACGTCGCTGGCGCGCTGCGGGTCGGTGGAGACGGACGGGATGCGCAGCCACTCGAGCAGTTCGGCGAGCACGCGTTCGCGGTTCGCCTCCAGGTACGCGAGGACGTCGGCCGGCCCGCCGACGGCGGACGCCGCAGCGGTCTCGGGGCGCTGAGGGGCGGAAGGCATGGCCGCGAGCGTACCACGCGCAGCGCGCGTCCCCAACGCGAACTAGGCCGCGGTCAGAGGTCGTCCCTGAGGTGCTCGAGGCCGCGCCGGAGCGCCTCGTCGTCCTCGCCGGCGGCGTCCACGGGCGGGGTCTCCTCGTCGTCCGCCGCCGGCGCCGGCAGGGCGCGGGCGCCCTTCAGCTCGAGCTGCAGCCGCTCCTGCAGGCTCCCGATGCGGTCCTCGATGCGCTGTTGCAGGACGTCGAGCTTCTGGCGCAGGCGGATGATCTCCTCCACGCCAGCGAGGTTGACCCCGAGCTCCTGGGTGAGGCGCCGGATCTCGCGCAGCTGTTCGATGTTGCGCTGCGAGTACAGGCGGGTCTTCCCCGCGCTCCGCGACGGCTCGATCAGGCCCTTGCGCTCGTACAGCCGCAACGTCTGGGGGTGCATGTCGACGAGCTCGGCGGCGACACTGATGACGTACAGGGGCTTGTCCTTGTCCAGCGTCGGATCGGCGGAGTCCGCCTCGCCGCGCCGGCGCTGCTCGTCACTCATGGTTTCCTCCCGGCGGTGGCGAGGCGGCGCCACGCCGCCGTCGTCTCGCTCCACAGCCCAGCGACGCCCTCCGCGACGGTCCGCGCCATACCGCGCCACACGTCCTCGCGCAGCGTCAGATGCAGGTCTCCGCCGCCCAGCCCGCCGCCCGCCACCCGCAGGCGTTGGCCACCACGGGCGCCGGCTGCCACGCGCACGGGCATCCCGGCCACGTGCAGGACCGTGCCACGAGCCGCCTCCAGCGGCGTGACGAAGGCCTCGGCGACGAGGTCGCGGCCCTCGCGGCGCACCCCCGCGGGGAGCGCCACGTCGATCTCGACGAAGGCGTCGCCGGGCGGCCTTCCGGGTCCACCCATGCGCTGCAGCCGGAGTCGCTGGCCCGGGCGCACGCCGGCCGGCACGCGCACGTCGACGTCGAGGCCGTGGCGCAGCACGCCGGCGCCGCCGCAGGTGGCGCACGACGCCCCATGGCCTCGGCAGTCGGGACACACGATCGGGCCAGGCACGTGCACGCGGCGCACCCCGCCGCGCCGTGCCGCGGCGAGGTCGAGCCGCAGCGGCACGCGGCGGTCCTCTCCCGGCAGCAGGCCCGCCTGCCGGAACGCCCGGGTGACGCCGCGGAACAGCACGTCGAACACGACGTGACCCGTCGTCGGGACGGCACCCGCCGAACCGTAACGGCTCCAGTCGAGCGGCACGTCGGCCTCCTGGAACACGCTCCGCCAGTCGACCGTGGAGAAGTCCGGGCGCGGCGCCGTGCCGCGCGCCCCCTGGCCCGCCACGCCGCCCGCGGCGACGAACGCGTCGTAGCGCCGGCGGGCGTCCGGGTCGCGCAGCGTCGCGTACGCCTCGGAGGCGTCCTTGAAGCGCTCCTCGGCGGCCACGTCGCCCGGGTTGCGGTCCGGGTGGTCGCGCAGCGCGCGCTCGCGGTAGGCGCGCTTGATGGCATCGGCGTCCGCGTCGCGGGCCACGCCCAGGACCTGGTAGGGATCACGACGCGGTGGGGTCACGCGCGGAGTCTAGCAGATGTGAGTGCCCTAGACTCAAGTCGGTCCGACGCCGCGGAGCCGCCGACCCCGTGCGGGCGGCGCCCGCCCGTCACCACGTCGCCGGGCCGCCGCCGATGACGGTCGTGTGACGGCGCCGCTCATCCGCCCGCGAGCCACCGGCGTACCCTGGAGGTGGGTCGGGGACCCCGTGGCCCGACGGGCCCGGGACCCGATCGAGAGGAGTCACCATGCAACCGCGTCGCATCGCGATCCTGCTGGCCATCGCCGCCGCGGTGGGGCTCAGCGCTTGCACCATCACGTTCTATCCTGACGTGTCGGTCGATCGGCCGCGCCCCGTCCGCAGCGCGGTGATCGAGCGCTTCGAATCGTCCTCGTCGAGCTACCGGGTGGGCAGCCGGGTGTCGTTCCAGATCCGCACCAACCGACCGGGCTACGTGACGCTGACGGCGTTCGATCCCGACGGCAGCGTCTACGTCATCGCGCGCAACGTCCCGGTGCGCGGCAACCGCATGGAATCGATCCCGGCGCCGTTCGGACGCACCACGTTCGTCGCGGTCCCCCCCACCGGCATGCACGTGGTGCGGGCGCACTTCACCCCCGAGCGCACGCCCGAGCGCGTCCGCTTCGTCGGCAGCGGATCGCTCGACGGCTGGATGACCCAGATCGTCCTCGAGATCCGTGGCTTCGGCTACGGCGCCGAGGACGTGGTCGAGACCCGCTTCGAGATTCGCCGCTGAGGCGCGGGCGCCCGCCCACACGGCTTCCCACGGAGGTTCGTCCATGCTCACCCGCCGACCGCTGACCATCGTGCTCGTCGCCGCGCTCGTCCTCCTCGCCTCGGCGTGCACCGTCACCTTCCTGCCGCCGCTGGACTCGGGCGGCGCGGCGACGGTCGACCGGCCCCGGCCACCGACCGGCGAGAGCACCTCGACCGTCGACCGGCCGCGGCCGCCGGTACCGAGCCCGCTGCTGCCCAGCGACGAGGGGTTCCGGGTCTTCGAGATCGCCCCGCGCAACATCTTCCCGGGCTCGCAGATGTACTTCCGCGTTTCGGTGCGGCGCAGTGGCTTCCTGACGATCAGCGCGATGGACCCCGAGCAGCGCGTCCACGTCCTCATCCGGGACTTCCCCATCCAGGCCGGCGGCAGCCCGGTCCTGGTACCCCCGATCGGGAACCGCGAGAGCGTCGAGGGTCGCGCGCCCGAGGGCACCTGGCGCCTGCGCGCGTCGTGGTCGCCGGGCCGCCTCGATGCCCGCTACGACGGCCTGCGGGGCCTGGACGCGTGGACGGGCGCGATCCGCGCCGATCTCGCCCGCTTCGACGACGCCAGCGTGTTCGACGACACGTACGAGGTGCTGCGTCGCTGACGCAGCGCCCGCCCGCCACGTCCCTGGGGTACAATCCATTCATGAGTTCGCCCCCTTGGTGGTGCCGATCGCTCGGCGTTCGGTTCGGCCCGGGGGGCGTGATGGAAGGCAGGCGACGTGGCGGGCCATAACAAGTGGTCGCAGATCAAGCGCAAGAAGGCTGCGAACGACAACCAGCGGGGCAAGGCGATCAGCAAGCACATCCGTGCCATCCAGAGCGCGGTGCGCGAGGGTGGTGGCGGTGATCCGGGGGCGAACCTGCCCCTGAAGAACGCGCTGGCCGCCGCCAAGAGCGACAACGTCCCGGTCGACAACATCGAGCGCGCGATCGAGCGGGCGCTCGGCGGCGCCGAGGGGGGCGCCGCGTTCGAGACGGTCTTTTACGAGGGTTACGGTCCGGGCGGCATCGCCGTCCTGGTCGAAGCCCTGACCGACAACCGCAACCGCACGGTCGGTGAGGTGCGCCACGTGTTCTCCAAGCGCGGCGGCAACCTCTCCGGCGGCGTGGCCTGGCAGTTCGAGACGAAGGGACTCATCGTCGTCGAACGCGATGGCGACGACGTCGCGGAGGCCGCCATCGAGGCCGGCGCGGAGGACATCGAGGTCGAAGAGGGCGCGACCACCATCTACACCGCGCCGACGGCTCTGTACGACGTCGTCGACGCCATGCAGAGCGCCGGCTTCGACCCGCAGGTGAGCCAGCTGACCAAGGTCCCCCAGACGACCACCGCGCTGTCCGCCGACGCCGCCGCCCGCGTGGTGAGCTTCCTGGAGGCGCTCGAGGACCTCGACGACGTCCAGAACGTGTACAGCACCGCCGACCTCTCGTCGTTCGCCGAGTCGGTCGCCGGCTGAGGAGGGACCGATGAGCTTCCCCACCGTCTCGTGGGATGTCGTACCGCGGATCACCGGCAGCCAGATGCAGCAGCTGATCATGCTCGCGACCGGCAAGTACGGTCTCGACAGCCGACTGCTGGTGGAACACACGGCGCGCAACGTCGTGCGCTTGGTCGAGGTGCACGCCCCCGAGGGCACCGTCTTGGTCGTGGCGGGCCGCGGCAACAACGGCTCAGGTGGGCTCGCTGCCGCGCGGCTGCTGGCGGCGCGTGGCAGGCGCGTGTGGGTCGTGCCCACCCACGAGGCGGAGAACTACTCCGGCACGCCCAAGGAGCAGCTCGAGCACCTGCGGCACTACGAGACGGTGAAGGTGCGCACCAGCCTCCCGAAGATGAAGTTCTCGGTGGTCATCGACAGCGCCATCGGCACCAACCTCGAGGGTCCGCCCCGCGGCCGCACCCTCGACGTCATCACCGTCGTCAACCAGCTCGTGTCCCAGGGCAGTTGCGTGATCTCGCTGGACGTCCCGACCGGCCTGAAGGCCGACGACGGCACGCTGCCGGGCGACGTCGTGAACGCGACCATGACCCTGGGGATCGGCCTCGCCAAGCGGGGCGCGGCACCGGGAGATCACGTCGGCCGCTTGTTCGTCGGCGACCTGGCGCTGCCCGACGGGCTCTACGAGAGCATGGGCCTCGACGCGCCGCGGATGCCGAACTTCGTGACGGAGGTCGTGGCGGGCTGAGGGGACCGCCGACCGGGGTCGATGCGCCGGGTGCACCGCGGAAGGGGGCGCAGCCATGGCACGGAGCGAACGGCTGAGCGCGACGAGCCTCGAGCGTTCCACGCCGCCCGAGCGCTTCGCCTTCGAGACCACGGCGGAGCTCGAACCGAGCGCCCAACCCGTCGGCCAGCCGCGCGCGGTCGCGGCCGTGCGTTTCGGCGTCGCGATGGCCGACCACGGCTACAACGTGTTCGCCCTCGGGCCCAACGGCACCGGCAAGCGCCACTTCATCGCCGACTTCCTCGCGCGTGAGGCCGCGCAGCGGCCGGCGCCGCCCGACCTCGCGTACGTCCACGACTTCGCCGAGCCCAGCCGTCCGCGCGCCCTGACGCTGCCGCCGGGCCGGGCGATCGCCCTGCGTGACGACATGCTCCGCCTCGTCGAGGAGGTCGCCGTGGCCCTGCCGGCCGCCTTCGAGGCCGACGAGTACCAGACGCGTCTACAGGCGATCGAGGAGGACTTCAAGCGACGCACCGCAGGCCGCCTGGAGTCGCTGCGCGAGCGGGCCGCCGCCCAGCAGGTCGCGATGGTCCAGACGCCCGAGGGTATGGCGTTCGCCCCGCTGCGCGACGGCGAGGTCGTCGGGCCGGAGGCATTCGCGCGCCTGCCGGAGGACGACAGGCAGCGCCTGCAGCGCGACATCGGCGGGCTCCAAAGGGAGCTGCAGGCCGTCCTGCGCGAGCTGCCGCGCGTCCGACGCGAGCATCGCACGAGGGTACGGGAGCTCCACGAGCGGATCAGCGCCGCCGCGATCGGCGACCCGATCGACGAGACCGCCGCCAGGTACGCGGACGTCGACGGGGTGCCCGAGTACCTCGAGGGCGTGCGCCGCGACCTGATCGCGAACGCCCGTGACGTCATCCGGCTGCGCGAACACCAGGAGTCGGACCCCTTCGCCGGGACGCAACCGAGGGCCGCCGGCGAACTCCCCTTCTGGCGCCGCTACCGCGTCAACGTGCTGGTGGATCGGACCGGCGCCGAGGGCGCGCCCGTGGTGTTCGAGGACCACCCGACCCATCAGAACCTCGTCGGCCGCATCGACCACGTGCCGCAGCAGGGCGCGTTGGTGACCGACTTCATGCTGCTGCGACCCGGCGCGCTCCACCGCGCCAACGGCGGCTACCTCGTGCTGGAGGCGCTCAAGCTGCTGCAGCAACCCTTCGCCTGGGACGCGCTGAAGCGCGCGCTGCGCAGCGGACGGTTGCACACCGAGCCCCCGGGGCAGTCGCTCGGCCTCCTCAGCACCGTCACGCTCGAGCCCGAGCCGGTGCCGCTCGCCGTCAAGGTCGTGCTGCTCGGCGACCGCCAGCTCTACTACCTGCTCACGGCGCTGGACCCCGACATGCTGGACCTGTTCAAGGTGGCGGCCGACTTCGACGACGTCATCGACCGGACACCCGAGAGCGAGGTCGCGTACGCGTCGCTCATCGCGGCGATCGGGCACAGCCACGACCTGCGCGCCTTCGACCGCGGGGCCGTGGCGCGGGTGTTCGACGCCGCGGCCCGGCACGCCGGCGACACCGCCCGACTGTCGGCCAACACCGGCGCCCTGGCGGACGTGCTGCGCGAGGCCGACCACTGGGCGGGCGTCGCCGGACGCGAGGTGGTCGCGGCGGAAGACGTGCAGCGGGCCATCGATCAGCAGACGTTCCGCGCCGACCGCATCCAGGCGCGCCTGCGGGAGGCGATGCTGCGCGACACCCTGCACGTCGAGACCGACGGCGAGCGGGTGGGCCAGGTCAACGGGCTGTCGGTGTTCGAGCTCGCCTCGCATCGCTTCGGGCGGCCCAGCCGCATCACCGCCCGCGTACGAATCGGGCGCGGCGACGTGCTCGACATCGAGCGCGAGGTCGCACTCGGCGGACCCGTCCACAGCAAGGGCGTGCTGATCCTGACCTCGTTGCTCGCGGCGCGCTTCGCGGCGGAGCGGCCGCTGTCGCTGTCGGCCAGCCTGGTGTTCGAGCAGTCGTACGGCGGCGTGGAGGGCGACAGCGCGTCCGTCGCGGAGTTCGTGGCGCTGCTGTCGGCCATCGCGGAGGTGCCGGTGCGGCAGGCGCTCGCTGTCACCGGCGCGGTCGACCAGTTCGGCCGGGCGCAGCCGATCGGCGGCGTGAACGAGAAGGTCGAGGGCTTCTTCGACCTGTGCGCCGCCCGCGGGCTGACCGGCGACCACGGCGTGCTCGTGCCCGAGACCAACGTCCCGCACCTGCTGCTGAAGCGCGAGGTCGTCGACGCCGTCCGCGACGGGCGCTTCCACGTCTACCCCATCGCGGACGTCGACCAGGCAGCCGAGCTGCTGACGGGCCTGCCGGTCGGGGCGCCTGGCCCGGACGGGCGCTGCCCGCCCGGCAGCATCGGCGCGCGGGTGCAGGCGCGCCTCGAACGCCTGGCGCAGGCGTGGGCGGAGGCGGTGCGGCGGGGCGGGGCCAGCCCAGACTGAAGGGTCGGCGCGGCGCGGCAGGGTGATCGGCCGACGCGCCGTCGGCGAGTCGTCCGTCGAGGAGCGTTCGGCGCGCCGGGCGGCGTCCACGGCGCCGCCCCATGACGACGAGGGCCCGCGCGAGCGGGCCCTCGAACCGTCTGGTAGGCGCGGCCAGGATTGAACTGGCGACCTCTACAGTGTCAATGTAGCGCTCTCCCACTGAGCTACGCGCCTGCGCTGTCTTTCGTTGACGCCGTCCGGGTGGGTCCGGAGCGGGGGTGGTGGAGGCGCCGACCGGATTCGAACCGGTGAATGGAGGTTTTGCAGACCTCTGCCTTACCACTTGGCTACGGCGCCAAGCCCACAGAAGGTACCACGCCCCCCAGGGGCTGTCAACGCGTGGGGCACGGGGCCCGCGCCCATCCCAGGGGGCCGCGCGCGGGCCACGGTAAGGTGCCGGCATGACCGACGGTCCGCCCCTGCGCTTCGCCCACCTGCACCAGCACACCGCCTACAGCCTGCTCGACGGCGCGGCCCGCATCAAGGACCTGGTCGAGTGGGTCAAGCAGGTCAGCCCCTCCGACGCGGCCCTGGCGATGACCGACCACGGCAACATGCACGGCGCGGTCGAGTTCAGCAAGGCCGCCGCCGCGGCCGGCGTCAAGCCGATCATCGGCTTCGAGGCCTACATGACGCCCGGCTCGCGCTTCGACAAGCGGCGCCTCGAGGGGCGCCTCGACGGCGGCTACTACCACCTGACGCTGCTGGCGAAGGACATGGCCGGGTACCGCAACCTGTGCAAGCTCTCGAGCCGCGCCTTCCTCGAGGGCTTCTACATGAAGCCGCGCATCGACTTCGAGCTGCTCGAGGAGCACCACGAGGGCGTCATCGCGCTCTCGGGGTGCCTGGGCGCGCAGCTGCCGCGCACGATCCTCGACGTCGGTCCGGAGGCGGGCGAGGAGGTGCTGCGGCGCTTCCTGGGCGTCTTCGGCGACGACTTCTTCATCGAGCTGCAGGACCACGGCCTCGAGGAGCAGCGCCGGCTCAACCCCGTCCTCAAGGAGCTGGCGCAGCGGCACGGCGTGGCGATGGTGGCCACGAACGACGGCCACTACGTGCGCAAGGAGGACGCCCGGGCGCACGAGGCGCTCCTCGCCATCCAGACGAAGACGGTGCTGTCCGACCCCGACCGCTTCCGCTTCCCGTGCGACGAGTTCTACGTGAAGACCCCCGACGAGATGGCGGCGGTCATCCCGGAGTCCGCGTACCCGAGCGCGCTGGCCAACACGATGGTCGTCGCCGACCGCTGCACCCTGGAGCTGCCGATCGGCAGCAAGCGCGTGTACCAGATGCCCGAGCTGCCGCTACCGGCGGGCCGGACGCTGGCGGAGCAGCTGCGGGTCCAGACCTACGCCGGCCTCGGCCGGCGCTACCCCGGGCACGTCACGGAGGAACTCTGGCGCGCCTACCTCGCCCACGCCGACGGCGGCCAGACCGGCGATGCGCCCCTGGAGGACGTGTGGCTGAGCCTGGCGCGGCACGCCGAGCGCGGCCGCCGGCCCAAGCGCGAGGGCGAACCCTACGACCGCTACGAGGCGCCGCACCTCGAGGCCTTCGCCGCCGCCTGGGCCGACGCCGACGCGATCGAGCTGCTGCGCCGGGCGGAGTACGAGCTCGGCGTCATCGTCGCGATGGGTTTCCCGGACTACTTCCTCATCGTCGCCGACTTCATCGGCTGGGCGAAGGACCAGGGCATCGCCGTCGGTCCCGGTCGCGGCTCGGGCGCCGGTTCGATCGTCGCGTACGCGCTGCGCATCACCAACATCGACCCGATCGCCTACGGGCTGCTGTTCGAGCGCTTCCTCAACCCCGACCGCGTGTCGCTGCCCGACTTCGACATCGACTTCTCGGACGCGCGCCGGAGCGAGGTCATCGACTACGTCCGCCGCACGTACGGCGACGACAAGGTCGCGCACATCGCCACCTTCGGGACCATGGCCTCGCGGGCCGCGATCAAGGACGCCGCCCGAGTGATGGAGGCGCCGTTCGCCGACGCCGACAAGGTCTCCAAGCTCATCCCGTTGGTGTTCGGCCGCTCGGTGCCCATCCGCACGGCGCTCGAGGAGATCCCCGAACTGCGCGAGCTCTACGCCGCCGGCGCCCAGCCGTACGTCGACGTCGCGATGTCGCTCGAGGGGCTGACCCGCCACGCCTCGGTGCACGCGGCCGGCGTCATCATCGCCCGCGACCCGATCACCGAGCTCGCCCCGCTCTTCCGCAGCGGCGACGGCCCGGTCGTGTGCCAGTACGACATGGGCTCGGTCGAGGACCTCGGGTTCATCAAGATGGACTTCCTGGGGCTGCGCACCCTGTCGCTCATCGAGGCCGCCGTGCGCATCGTGCGCGACACCTACGGCGTCGAGCTCGACCCGGACGCCTTCCCCGCCGACGACGCGCTCGCCTACGAGCTGCTGGCGCGCGGCGACGCCGCCGGGGTGTTCCAGTTCGAGTCGCCGGGCATGGTCGACACGCTGCGCAAGCTCAGGCCGCGGCGCATCCAGGACCTCATCGCCGTCTCCGCCCTGTACCGGCCCGGGCCGATGGAGAACATCCCGACCTACATCCGCCGGCACCACGGGCAGGAGGAGGTCAGCTACGCCGACTTCCCGGTCGCCGCGCCGGTGCTGGCCCCCATCCTGGAGGAGACCTACGGGATCCCGGTCTACCAGGAGCAGATCATGCAGATCGCGCAGGCCGTGGCGGGCTACAGCCTGGGCGAGGCGGACCTGCTGCGGCGCGCGATGGGCAAGAAGAAGGTCGCGGAGATGGAGCAGCAGCGGGCGATCTTCGAGCGCGGCGCGCGCGAGCGCGGCATCCCCCGGACCGAGGCGAACCACATCTTCGACCTGCTGGAGAAGTTCGCGAACTACGGCTTCAACAAGTCGCACAGCGCCGCCTACGGCGTGCTGTCGTACCAGACGGCCTACCTCAAGGCCCACTTCCCCGTCGCGTTCGCGGCCGCGCTGCTCACCGTCGAGCGCGGCGACAGCGACAAGGTGGCGCAGTACGTCGCCGACGCCCGCCACCTCGGCGTCGAGGTGCTGCCGCCCGACATCAACACCTCGGGCGGCGACTTCACGCCCGACGGCGGGGTCGTGCGCTTCGGGCTGTACGGCGTGAAGAACGTCGGCGACGCGGCCGTCGACCACCTCGTGCGCGAGCGGCAGCACGGCGGGCGCTTCAGCGACCTGTTCGACTTCTGCCGCCGGGTGGACACCCAGCTCGTGAACAAGCGGGCGTTGGAGTCGCTCGTGAAGGCGGGCGCGTTCGACGCCCTCGGCGACCGCGCCTCGCTCCTCGAGCACCTCGAGCCCGCGCTGCGCTGGGGCGCCGCCCAGCGCGAGCAGGCCAGCCTAGGGCAGCTCGGCCTCTTCGGTGTCGACGAGGTGCGACCGCCGGCGCTCGCCGCCGCCGATCCGCTCAGCGCGCTCGACCTGCTGCGCATGGAGAAGGAGGCGTTGGGGCTCTACCTGTCGAGCCACCCGATGCTGCAGTACCCCGGCCTCACCGAGTCGGCCAGTTGCGGCGTCGCCGATCTCGACGACTGGTGGCGCGAACGGGCGTCCGACGGCGGCCGGACCCGTGTTGCCCTGGCCGGCCTGCTGCAGAACGTCGTCAAGCGACCGACGCGCAAGGGTGGGATGATGGCCCGCTTCGAGATCGCCGACGTGAGCGGCGCCCGCGAGGTCGTCGCCTTCGGCCGCACCTACGACGACATCGCACCGGCGCTGGTCGAGGACGTGCCGGCCGTGGTGGTGTGCGAGGTCGGCCAGGACGGGGAGGCGCTCCGCCTGGTGGCCGAGCGGCTCGTGCGCTGGGATCGGCGCGAGCAGGCACCGGAGCTGGCGATCCTCGCCTTCGACCTCGACGAGCTCGGGTCGCACCAGCTGCTGGAGTTGCGTTCGTGTCTCGACGACCGGTCGGGTCGCGTGCCCGTCGAGTTGCGGCTGCGCACGGGTTCGGGGACGATCCACTTCGCCGCGGATGGGCTGCGGGTCGACCCCGAGGGCCTGCCCGCCGTGGTGGAGGCCTGTCCGTGGCTCTCGGCCACCGTGGCCATCGACGCGCGACCGTGGCTCGAGGAGCGTGGTCGCCAGGGCTACGGCGGGCGCGGCCGGCCGTCGCCCACCCGCCCGCC
>JAHYJQ010000068.1 GCA_019429025.1 Trueperaceae bacterium
CGCGTCGACCACCGGGTCGGCGTCGGCCGGCGGCAGCCAGCCGGCGCCGAGGGCCAACCGCTCGACCTGGGCCACCCGGGTCGCGAGCACCTCCTCGATCAGCTCCGTCTCGGGCCCCGGGCGCCCCAGCACCAGCGCCACCAGGTCGTCGGCCAACGCGTGCCGGGCCTCGAAGGCCGCCGAGGCCACCAGCGCGCCGTGGGCGCCCGCGGGAACCGCCAGGGTCTTGCCGACCCTGGCGAACGCCTGCTGGACCAGCCCCTGGGCCGCGGCTACGGCGCGGTCGGAGACCAGCAGCGGCACGCGCTGCCACAGCGCCCACGCCAGCGCCTTCGCCGGGTTCTCCGCCGTGGGCCGTGCGGGGTCGGCGCCGGCGGCGACCTGGCGCAGCGCCGCGACCAGCCGCTCGCCCGCCTCGTCGCGCCCGCTGGCGTGCGCGAGGTAGCGCACGAGGTGGAACGGGGCCAGGGCGTCGGCCGGCAGGCGCACGTCGGCGACCCCGGCCTCGCCGGCCGCGTCGTCGGGGCCGATGACGACGACCGCGGCGCCGGCGGCCTCGACCGCGCTGCGGCGCACCGCCAGCTCCTCGGGGTCCTCGAAGCCGTCAGCGACGAAGAACTGCGTGCCACGCGGGGTCAGCCGGCCGTCGAACCAGTCGGCGACGACCGGCGCGAGCGCGGCGGCCGCGCCGGCCGCATCGAAGCCGTGGGGCCCGGGCTGCTCGCCATCGGGCCCGGCGTACGCGTCCGGCAGCGCGGCCAGGCGCTCGAGGAACCTCTCCGGATCGCGCGCATGAAGGGTAGAACGCTCGTCCAACATGGGCGCGAGCCTACCAGCGGCGCGGGCGCCGACCGATGTCGCGCCGGACGTGCGCCCCCGGAAAGCCGATCCGGTCGACCGCCGCGTAGGCGCCCGCGACGGCCGCTCCCGCGTCGGGACCGACCGCCGTCACCCCCAGGACGCGACCACCGGCGGACACGAGGCGGCCGTCGGCGTCCCGTGCGGTGCCGGCGTGGAACACGACGACGTCGTGCCCGAGGTCCGCGGGCAGGTCGAGGGTCACGCCCGTCTTGGGCGGCCCGGGGTAGCCCTCGGCCGCCATGACGACGCAGGCGCAGGCGCCCGGACGCCATGCCGGCCGCACGTCCGTCAGGCGCCCGCGGGCAGCGCGATCGAGCAACTCGAAGGCGTCGCTCGCGAGCAGCGGCACCAGCGCCTGCAGCTCGGGATCGCCGAAGCGCACGTTGTATTCCAGCAGCCGCGGCCCCATCTGCGTGAGCATGAGGCCGAGAAAGAGCGTGCCGACGAACGGGCGCCCCTCGGCACGGAGGCCGTCGAGCGTCGGCGCGACCACGCTGCGCATCGCCTCGTCCAGCCCCGTCGGCCCCCAGGGATCGACCGGGGCGAGCGTCCCCATGCCCCCCGTCATCGGCCCAAGGTCGCCGTCGAAGGCGGCCTTGTGGTCCTCCACCAGCGGCAGCGGCACGGCACGGCGCCCGTCGCACACGACCAGGAGGCTGACCTCGTCGCCCTCGAGGAACTCCTCGACCACCACCTGCCGCTCGCCCGCCGCGAACGCCGCGGCCGCCGCCGCGCGCCCCTCCACCGGGTCGCGCGCGACCGTGACCCCCTTGCCGGCCGCCAGGCCGCTCGCCTTGACGACCACCCGGCCGCCCGAGCGGTCGGCGAACGCGCCGACCGCATCGCTGGCGACCTCCACGCGGTCGGCCGTCACGGCCTCGGCGGTCGGGATCGCGTGGCGCTGCATGAACGCCTTGGCATGGGCCTTGGACGCTTCCAACTCGGCCGCCGCCCGCGTGGGCCCATAGGCGGCCACCCCCCGAGCGGCGAGGGCATCCACCAGGCCGGCGGCGAGGGGCGCCTCCGGTCCGACCACCACGAGGTCGACCGCGCGCCGCTCGGCCTCCGCCGCCAGCCACTGGACCGCCTCGGCCGTCGCCAGGCCCAACGGCGTGGCCACGCGGGGCCCCAGGTCGGCCGTACCCGCGTTGCCGGGCGCGACGAGGACCTCGCCGACGCCTGGCGAGCGCGCCAGCACCCAGGCGAGCGCGTGCTCCCGGCCGCCGGCGCCGACGACCATCACCCGGGCGCCGCTCATCCGGGGCCACCCCGCGGCGCGGCGGGCGCAGCGTCCCCCCGCAGCACGGCGCGCACGGCGGCCGGGTAGATCTCGTGCTCCACGGCCTGGATGCGCGCCTGCAGGGTGGTCTCGTCGTCGCCCGGCAGCACGGGGACGCCGCGTTGCTCGATCACCGGCCCGGTGTCGACCCCCGCGTCGACGAAGTGCACCGTGCAGCCGCTGCGGTCCACCCCAGCCGCCAGGGCCTGGCGCACGGCGTGCAGGCCGGGGAACGCCGGCAGCAGGCTCGGGTGGACGTTGAGCAGCCGCCCGCGCCAGAGCGCCGCGAAGGCCGGCGACAGCACGCGCATGAAGCCGGCCAGGGCGATGAGGTCGACGCGGTGGCGCTCGAGCTCCCGCTGCGCCGCAGCCTCGAAGCCCTCCCGGTCGCGCCCGAAGGCGACGTGCACGGCGCCCACGCCGGCATCCCGGGCCAGCGCCAGGGCACCCGCATCCCGCCGATCGCTCACCACGAGGACGACGGTGGCGTCCTTCGCGGGCGCCGCACCCGGACGTGTGGGCGGGAAGGATGCCATGAGGGCGGCCAGGTTGCTCCCGCGACCCGAGGCGAAGACGGCCAGCCGAGCGGGCCGGCCGAGCGGGAAGCCGGCGCGGTCGTCAGCCACGGTCGCCGGCGGCGACCTGGTTGCGGAGCGTCCCGATCGCGTCGATCGTGACCTCGACCAGGTCGCCCGGCTGCAGCGGTCCGACGCCGTCGGGGGTGCCGGTCAGGACCAGGTCGCCCGGCTGCAGGGTGATGAAGCTGCTGACGTAGGCGAGCACCTCGGGTACCGAGAAGATCAGGTCGCTCGTGTGCCCGTCCTGGCGCATCTCACCGTTGACGTAGGTCTGGAGGCTCAGGACGGCCGGATCGAGGTCCGTCTCCAGCCACGGCCCGACCGGGCAGAAGCCGTCGGCGGACTTCGCGCGCGCCCACTGCAGGTCGCTGCGCTGGGCGTCGCGGGCGGTGACGTCGAGCGCCATGGTGTAACCGAGGACGTACGAGAGCGCGTCCTCGGCGGAAACGCCGCGCATGGTCCGGGCGACGACCACGGCGAGCTCCCCCTCGTAATGGAGTTCGCGGGTCCACGCCGGGTAGGGCACGTCGTCGCCCGGACCGGCGAGGGCGTTGAGCCCCTTGAGGAAGATGCCGGGTTCCGTGGGCAACGCCTCGGCGCTGCCGCCCATCTCGGCCACGTGCTTGGCGTAGTTCTTGCCGACGCAGGCGATCACGCGCGGCTCGCAGGGGGCGAGCAGGGTCACCTCCGACAGATCGACGAGGTGCCCGGTCGGGCGACCGAGCATGCCGGTCAGCTGCCGCACGCGCCCCCCCTCCACCTCGCCCCAGTGAACGCCGTCGAAACTGCGGTAGCGAACGCGCTGCATGGATGCCTCCCGTGGCGCCGGCCGGCGAGCCGCCGGGGCGCCGCTCCCCAGCAGTCTACCCGCCGGTCTTGGCCGCCAAGGCGGACGCGGTGGCCTCCCAGGAGGCCATCGCTGCGAGCAACTCGCACTCCAGGGCGTCGTGCCGTTGCCCGAGCTCGGCCCAGCGCGCCCCGCCATCGCGCTGCCCTTCGTCCGAGGGAGCGGCCGCCGCGCGCTCCAGCTCCGCCTGGACGGCGGCGAGTTCGGTCTCCAGGCGTGCCACCTCGGCCTCGCAACGCTCGAGGTCGCGACGCAGACGCCAGGGCGAGCGCTCGTCGGCCACCTCCGCCGCACCCGCGCCGCGGTCGTTGGAGCCGGTCTCGTCCGCGCGCGGATCGCCGGCCACCGCATCGCGTTCGGCCGCGTGCGCGCGCGCGTCGGCGACCGGCGCGCGGGCGGCGCGCTTGCGACGGTAGAAGGCCCAGTCGCCCTCGAAATCGCTCACCCGCCCGCGGTCGACCTCCCACACCCGCGTCGCCATCGTCTCCAGGAAGCGCCGGTCGTGCGAGACCAGCAGCAGCGTCCCTTCATACGCCACGAGGGCGGCCTCCAGAGCCTCGATCATCTCGACGTCGAGGTGGTTGGTCGGCTCGTCGAGCACGAGCACGTTGGCCTCGGCCAAGGTCAGCTTGAGCAGCGCCAGCCGCGCGCGCTCGCCGCCCGAGAGGTCGGCGACGCGCTTGAACTGCGCCTCGTAGGGGAACAGGAACCGCCCGAGCAGGTCGTGCGCCTCGGTGTCCCCCACGAGTCGCACCAGCTCCTCGATCAGCCGCGCGTCGGGGTCCAGGCCGCCCAGGTCCTGGTCGTAGTAGGCGACCCGCACGCGGGTGCCCCAGCGCACGCTCGCGCGCGGGTCGTCGGAGGGCCGCTCGCCGAGCAGGGTCCGCAGCAGCGTGGTCTTGCCCGCCCCGTTCGGGCCGGTGATGACCACCCGCTCGCCGCGACGGACGACGAGTTCGACGCCCTCGAACAGCGTCCGGTCGTAGCGCGCCGTGAGATGTCGAGCGTGGAGCGCGAGGTCGGCCGACGGCGGGCAGGGGAAGCGGAAGCGGGTGGTCGCGGCGTCGGGCCGCTCCTCGCCGAGCATGCCCGCCTCGTAGCGCTCGAGCCGGCGCTCCATGGCGCGCGCGCGGCGGTGGAGTTTCTCGTTCTGGCCGGCCCAGCGCTTCATGCGGGTGGCGGCATCGGCCAGCCGCTCGCGCTCGCGCGCCTCGTTGGCCCGCGTGCGCGCCTCGATCCTGACCTGCTCGGCGCGCGCCGCGCGGTAGGCGCTGGGGTTGCCGCGGGCGACGCGCACCTCGCCGCGGTCGACCTCGGCCGTGCGGTCGCAGGCGCCGTCGAGGAAGGCGCGATCGTGGGACACCATGACGGCGGCCCCCGGGTAGCGCCCGACGAATCCCTCCAGCCACGCGCGCATCTCCAAGTCGAGGTGGTTGGTGGGCTCGTCCAGCAGCAGGACGTCGGGTTGGGCCATCAGCAGCCGCGCGAGCCCGAGGCGGGTGCGCTCGCCGCCCGACAGGCGTTCGACGAGGTCCCCCTCGCGCCCGGCGAAGCCCAACGCGTGCAGCACCGCGTCCCGGCGCGCCCGCCGGGCGTAGCCGCCGCGCCGCTCGAAGCGCTCGTGGAGCTCGTCCCACTGCGCATAGACCCCCGGGTCGTCGAGGCCGGCGCCTTCGAGCCGCGTCAGCTCGCGCTCCATCGCGTCGAGGTCGCGAAACGCGCCGTCCGCCACCGCGGCCACGCTGAGCCCGGCCGCGTCATCGCCAGCGAAGCGCGCGTCCTGGTCGAGCAGGCCGAAGGTGATCCCGGGCCGGCGGTAGGTCTCGCCACCGTCGGGCGCCTCGCGTCCCGCCAGCAGCCGCAGGATCGTCGTCTTGCCGGCGCCGTTGCGGCCGACCAGCGCGAGCCGTTCCCCCGGCCGCAACTCGAGGCTCGCGCCGGCGAGCACGGTCTGCTCGCCGTGGTGCCGGTCGACCTGCTGGAGCGAGGCGAGGATCACGCCCTCGAGGTTACCGTGCGCCCGGGCCTGCGGCCCGGGCGCCAGGCGTCCGCGCCTTTGGCGCGGACGCACCGCCAGGTGACCACGCTGCGCATGGGCGCCAGAAACGAGCCCCGGCCATCCCGGCCGGGGCTCGCTACGAGGTGGAGGTTCCGCTGCGCTCAGGCGTAGCGCAGGTTGGCCTCGCTCTCCATGTCGAAGGCGTGCAGGAAGCCGAGGTCCGCCAGCAGTTCGATCTGGTCGCCGGCGACCACTTGGGCGTGGGAGTCGACGCGGGCGACGACCGTCTGGTCGGGGCCTACGCTCGCGAGGATGTGGGTCTCGGCGCCGAGCGGTTCGACGACCTCGACCTGCGCCTTGATGATGTTGTGACCTTCCTCGATCGCGGACATGCCACGCAGGCCGAGGTTCTCGGGGCGGATGCCGACGTAGACCTTCTTGCCCTCGGACGCCTTGAGCTTCTGAGCGAGCTCGCCCGCCGGCGCGAGGTCGAAGTGCGGGCTCTTGAGGCGACCGTTCTGGACGTCGCCCACCAGGAAGTTCATGGCCGGGGAGCCCATGAAACCGGCGACGAACTTGTTGACCGGCTTGTCGTAGAGGTTGATCGGGCTGTCGACCTGCTGGATGAGGCCGTCCTTCATGACCACGATGCGCGTGCCCATCGTCATCGCCTCGACCTGGTCGTGGGTGACGTAGACGGTGGTGACGCCGAGGCGGCGGTGCAGCTTGCTGATCGACGCGCGCATCTCGACGCGCAGCTTGGCGTCGAGGTTCGACAGCGGCTCGTCCATGAGGAAGACCTTCGGCTCGCGCACGATCGCGCGCCCGAGGGCGACGCGCTGGCGCTGACCGCCCGACAGCTCGCGCGGCCGGCGCTCGAGCAGGTGGTCGATCTGGAGCAGCTTGGCCGCCTCGCCGACGCGCCGCTCGATGTCGGCCTTGGGGGTCTTGCGCAGCCGCAGGCCGAACGACATGTTCTGGTGCACGTTCATGTGCGGGTACAGCGCGTAGTTCTGGAACACCATGGCGATGTCGCGGTCCTTGGGCGGCACGTCGTTGACCACGCGGTCGCCGATCTTCAGCACGCCATCGGAGATCTCCTCGAGGCCCGCGATCATGCGCAGGGTGGTGGTCTTGCCACACCCCGAGGGACCGACGAAGACCATGAACTCCTCGTCCGCGATGGTCAAGGAGAAGTCCTTGACGGCCGTAATGTTGCCGAACCGCTTGTAGATGCTCTCCAACACGACCTCAGCCACTGGGTTCCTCCGTTCGAATGCGTGCTTCGTCGGTGAGGGTACCACGCGGTGGCGCCCCAGCGCTTGCGTACGGGCTCGTATTCGGTCTATATTTAGGACCATCATGCGCCTAGAGGACCGCGTCCGATCGATCAGCTACCTGAAGGCCCACGCCGCGGAGGTCCTGCGCGACCTCGCCGAGCGGCAGGAGCCCCTCGTCATCACCCAGAACGGCGAGGCGCGCGCGGTGATGCTCACCGTCGGGGCTTACGACGCGCTGCAGGAGACCACCGCCCTGGTGAAGCTCCTAGCCCTGGCGGACCGCCAGGAGCGGGACGGCATGGTGCAGACGGCCGAAGAGGCGATCGCCGCGTTCCGCAACGTCGACGGATGAGCCACGCCGTCCTGCTGACCGACGGGGCGGCGCGCGACCTCGACGAGCTCTACGCCGAGGCCTACGATCGCGGAGGCGTCGCTCATGCGGACCATTTCCTGGACCGAATACAGGTCTGTCTGGGGCGCATCGCCGAGGAGGCGCCGACCGGGGGGACGCTGCCGGAGCTGCACCGGCTCGGCCTCGACGACGCCCGGGTGCTGCGCGACGGCGACCTCCGCTTCGTCTACCGCCTGCGGATCGCCGACGCGCTCGTGGTGTTGATCGCCCACGAGCGGCGGTCGCTGCAGTCGCTGCTGCAGCGGCGCACGCTCGACTCCTGACCGGACAGGGGCAGCCACGAGTCGGCTCGGCGCGCCGCTGGTGGCGGCGCGCCGAGCGCGTGTGGTGGAGGCGGCGGGAGTCGAACCCGCGTCCGGAGCCCCCTACGGCGGGCGTCTACGCGTGTAGCCGTCGATCGGTCGTCGGCGCGTGGCAGGCTCGACGGCCGGCGCACCACGCGATTAGGCGCCTAGTGTTTCGCTCCCCGGCGGACGCTCCACAACGGGTCGCTAGCTTGTTTCGGGTCGTCGGATCCGGCGGACCACAAGCGGGGTCTCCGGGCGACGTCGCTTAGCCCTTAGGCAGCGAGAGCGTAGTTCTGGTTGCCAGTTATTGGCGTTTGCAGCTTGGTGACGCGGCCAGCTGCGTCCGCGACGCGCAGCCTCGCCTTCGGCGAACCCCGTCGAAACCGTGTCGCCCCCATGGCGAACCACGGCCCGGCGTTCCCGGGCTTGGCGGCCGACCGGGGCGACGCTCACCCCCCGACCGGACGACCATGATACCACACCAGGGCGCACGAAACGCGTCCTGGCGCGTGCTAGCATGCCGCATGCCAGCCGCGGTCCGCATGCAGGGCATCAGCAAGCGCTTCCCTTTGGTCGTCGCCAACGAGCGCGTGGACTTCGAGGTCGCCTGGGGCGAGGTCCACGCCCTGATCGGCGAGAACGGCGCCGGCAAGAGCACGCTGGTGAAGATCCTCTACGGCCTCCAGCCGCCCGACGAGGGCCGCATCGAGGTCGACGGCCGCGAGGTCGTCATGGCCTCGGCCCGCGACGCGATCGCTCAGGGCATCGGCATGGTGCACCAGCACTTCATGCTGGTGGAGACGCTGACGGTCGCCGAGAACCTCATCCTCGGCGCGGAGCCCCGGCGCGGGCCGACGCTCGACATCGCCACCGCGCGGCGCAAGGCGCGCGAGATCATCGAGCGCTTCGGCTTCGATCTCGATCCCGACGCCCGCATCGACGAGCTCCCCGTCGGCCTGCAGCAGCAGGTCGAGATCCTCAAGGCCCTGTTCCGGGACGCTCGCATCCTGATCCTCGACGAACCGACCGCCGTCCTGACCCCGCAGGAGACCCGCGGCCTCTTCGAGTTCCTACGAGGCTACGCGGCCGACGGCCACGCGGTCGTGTTCATCTCGCACAAGCTCGACGAGGTGATGGAGATCTGCGACCGCATGAGCGTCATGCGCGACGGCCGCATGGTCGGTACCGTCGACCGTGCCGAGACCGACACCCGGCGCCTGGCGTCGATGATGGTCGGGCGCGAGGTGCTCCTGCGGGTCACCAAGGGGGCCGCCAGCCCCGGCGAGGTGCTGCTCGAGACCCGCGACCTCAGGTTGCGCCACCCCGTGAAGCATCGACCGATCCTCGACGGCGTCAGCCTGGCCGTCCGGGCGGGAGAGATCGTCGGCGTCGCCGGCATCGAGGGGAACGGCCAGACGGAGCTGGTCGAGGTGCTGACCGGGCTGCGGGCCGCGGACGGCGGCTCGGTGTGGCTCGGCGGCGAGGACGTCTCGGGCGCGAACGCCCGCGTCCGCCGCGAGTCCGGGCTGTCGCACGTCCCTGAGGACCGCAACGAGCGCGGCCTCGTCCGCGACTACACGGCGGCCTGGAACTCGGTCCTCGGGGACCACCATCGGGCGCCCTACGCCAACCGCGCCGGGTTGCTCGACCTCGCGGCGATCGACACCCACGCGCGCGCGATCATCGAGGACTACGACGTACGGCCGCGCGCCACCGACGTCATGGCCAGCAGCTACTCGGGCGGCAACGCCCAGAAGCTCATCATCGCCCGCGAGCTGGAGCGCTCGCCGCGGGTCCTGGTCGCCGCGCAACCGACCCGTGGGGTCGACATCGGCGCCATCGAGTTCATCCATCGGCAGATCGTCCAGGCGCGCGACGCCGGCCTGGCGGTCCTGCTCGTCTCGGCCGACCTCAACGAGGTCATGAGCCTGGCCGACCGCATCCTGGTCATGTTCGAGGGCCGCATCATGGGGGAGCTGGCGCAGGCCGACGCCACGGCGGAGACCCTGGGTTTGCTGATGGCGGGCTCGCCGCTCGAGAGCGTCCTCGCGGGTGCGCAGGCGACCGCGTCCGCGCCGGCCTGACACCCGCGCGTCAGCGCGGGCCTGCGCGTCAGCGCGTGCCTGCGCGTCAGCGCGTGCCCGCGGGCGCAGGCCCGCCCCTCACCGCGGGGCCCGCTCCTGGAGGAAGCGACGCAGGTGGGCGGCCACCTGGGGGAACTCGATGAGGAACGCGTCGTGCCCGTGGGGCGAGACGATGCGGGCGTAGCGCGCGTCCGGCAGGCCCTCCAGCAACTGCCGCTGCTCGACCTCGGGGTACAGGACGTCCGTCGGGATGCCCATCACCAGCGACGGCATGCGCATGCCGGCCAGGACCTCGCGCAGCGGCCCGCGCCCCGCGGCGAGGTCGTGGTCGTCCATGGCCCGCGTCAGGCCCACGTAGGTGTTGGCGTCGAAGCGTTGGGCCAGCTTGACGCCCTGGTAGCGCAGGTACGAGGCGATCTCGAAGCTCGCCTCCAGGCCCTCCTCCTCCGCCGGGCGGCGTTCGCGCCCGAACTTCGCCTCCAGGGAGTCGAAGGAGCGGTAGGTCAGCATCGCGATCGCGCGCGCGAGGCCCAGCCCCGTCTCCGGCTGGCGGTCGGGCCGGTAGGCGCCCCCGTGGAAGTCGGGGTCGGCGGCGATCGCCCGGCGCGCGACCTCGTTGAGCCCGATCGCCCAAGCGGAGTGGCGCGCCCCGATCCCGATCGCGACGAGCGATCCGACCCGCTCCGGGTGCGTGGCGGCCCACTCGAGCGCCTGCATGCCGCCCATGCTGCCGCCGACCACGGCCCGCAGGCGGCCCACGCCCAACCGGTCGAGCAGGCGCCGCTGCACCTCGACCATGTCGCGCACGGTGAAGCGGGGGAAGTCCGGTCCATACCGCCGCCCGCTGGCCGGATCGATCGAGGTCGGGCCGGTGGTCCCGTAACATCCGCCCAGGACGTTGCTGCTGACGACGAAGTGCTCCCGGACGTCGAGCGCCTTGCCGGGGCCGACGAGCGGATCCCACCACCCGGGCACCTCCCCCTCGCCGTGCCGCCCCGCCGCGTGCGCGGAGCCGGTCAGCGCGTGGCACACGAGCACCGCGTTGTCGCCGCGGGCGTCGAGCTCGCCGTAGGTCTCGTAGGTCACGGCCACGTGGTCCAGGCGACCGCCCAACTCGAGCGGCAACGGGTCCGCCGGGCTCGCGACGTCGATCACCTGGGGCCTGACCACCCCGACGCTGCCGTCGTGCGCGTGGACGCTGCGCGCCAGCAGCGCCGCGTGGTCGCCCCAGGTCTCGTGGACCAGCCTGCGCGGGCCGCCCGCCCCTCCCCCGCTCACGTCGTCGCCGCGCGCAGGGCGGCATCGACGTCGGCACGCAGGTCGTCGAGCGTCTCGAGGCCGACGGAGAGCCGCACCGTCCCCGGGAACACGCCGGCCGCGCGGCGGTCGGGCTCGCTCAGCGTCGCGTGGGTGGTGGTCCACGGGTGGATGGCGACGCTCTTGGCGTCGCCGATGTTGGCGAGCTGCGACACCAGCGTGAGCGCGTCGAGGAAGCGGTGGGCGGCCGCCTGGTCGCGCAGGTCCAGCGCCAGCACGGCGCCGAAGCCGCCGCGCAGCACCCGGCGGGCGACCTCGTGGCTGGGGTGGTCCGGCAGGCCGGCGTAGCGCACCGCCGCGACGCCCGGTCGCCCCTGGAGCCACCGCGCCAGCGCGAGCGTGCTCTCGCAGCTGCGCGCGCAGCGCAGCTCGAGCGTCTCCAGCCCCTGCAGCGCGAGGAAGGCGGCGAACGGCGAGAGCGTGGCCCCGAGCGTGAACAGCCCGAGGTCATGCACCCGGGCGGCCAGCGCGGCACGGCCGTGGCGCTCGCTCCACGTGCGCCCGCGCGCATCGCGGGCGTGGAAGGCCGGGAAGCGCGCGGCGTCGAACGCGAAGGCGCCGCCGTCGACGACGACGCCCCCGACGAACGCGCCGTGCCCGCCGATCCACTTCGTCGCCGAGTGCACGACGACGTCGGCACCTTGCTCGAGGGGTCGGCAGAGGACGCCGCCGCAGCCCCAGGTGTTGTCGACGACCAGCGGTGCGCCGGCGGCGTGACTGAGCGCCGCCAGCGCCGGGAGGTCGGGCACCGTGCCGCTGGGGTTGGCGATCGTCTCGACCCACACGGCGACGACGTCGTCGCCGAGGGCGGCCGCGACCGCCTCGGCCGTCGGCGGCACCGTGGTCACGCGGACGCCCCACGGCTCCAGCCACTTGCGGAACAACGAGAAGGTGCCGCCGAACGCCTCCCGCGACAGCACCACCCGCGCCCCCGGGCGCGCGAGCGCGAGCAACGTCGCGGCCGACGCCGCCTGACCGGAGGCGAAGGCGACGGCGCCGGCGCCACCCTCGAGGTCGCGCATGCGCTCGGCGAACGCGTCGACGGTGGGGTTGTGCATGCGCGCGTACTGGTTCCCCGGGGCGTCGCCCGCGAACAGGGCCGCCGCGTGGGCCGCGCTCTCGAACACGTAGCTCGAGGTGGCGTGGATCGGCTGTGCCCGGCTGCCGGCCACGCGGTCCGGCGGGGTACCGGCGTGCACGGCGCGGGTGGCGAAGCCCAGCCTGGGCTCGGGTTCGGGGGGCGTGGGGTCCGGCATCTCGTCTCCGATCTTCCCGGCGCACCGCGATCGTCGCCCGCGCGGCCGGCTGGAGTGAGCACCCGCCTGGATGGAGGCTGGTTGCTGCGGCGTCGTGGGGCCAGGTCCCTCGGCCGCTCTCGATCGAGGCCCGCGGCGCAGCGGCGGCGGACGCGCGCCATCACACCACATCGGCGCTGGTAGCATGCCGCGTGCCTCACGCCACGCCACGGACCGTGCCGCTCCTCGACCTCGCCGCCGAGCTCGAACCGCTGCGGCCCGACCTCGACGCCGCCTGGCGGCGGGCGCTCGCGTCCGGCCAGTTCGTGCTCGGCCCGGAGGTCGAGGCCTTCGAACGGGAGGCCGCGGACTACCTGGGGGTGCGCCACGCCGTCGGCCTCGCCTCCGGCACCGACGCCCTGACGATCGGCCTGCGCGCCCTCGGGGTCGAGCGCGGCGACGAGGTCATCACCACGCCGCTGTCGTTCTTCGCGACCAGCGAGACGGTGCTGCTGCTGGGCGCCGTACCGGTGTTCGTGGACCTCGCGCCGGACGGCTTCCTGCTCGACCCGGGCGCGGTCGCCGAGGCCGTCACCGAACGCACGCGGGCGATCCTGCCGGTGCACCTGTACGGTGAGTTGGCGCCGATGGACGAACTGGACGCGATCGCGCGGCGCCACGGGCTGCGCGTCCTGGAGGACGCGGCGCAGGCCTTCGGCGCGCGGGCGGGCGTGGCCAACGGCGCAGGCGACGAGGGCGCGCCGGCGAGCGGACGCTCGGCCGGCGCGCTCGGCCACGCCGCCGCCTTCTCCTTCTACCCGACCAAGAACCTCGGCGCCCTCGGGGACGGCGGCCTGTTGACCAGCGACGACGACGAGGTCGCCGCCCACGCCCGGCGGCTGCGCAACCACGGCAGCGAGCGCCGCTACCACCACCTCGAGCCCGGCTACAACTCGCGCCTCGACGCGCTGCAGGCGGCCTGGCTGCGGGTCAAGCTGCCGCACCTGGACGCCTGGACGGCGGCGCGGCGCCGGGTCGCCGCCCGCTACGACGAGCTGCTGGCCGGCG
>JAHYJQ010000069.1 GCA_019429025.1 Trueperaceae bacterium
CGCGAACCGACGCCCGCCCAGGCAGTGGACGCGATCCGCAGCGCGCAGGGTCTGGAGCTGCAGCTGGCGGGCGAGGACGGCGCCGTACGCACCGTGGCCACCGACTGGCCGCCACCCGGCCTCGCCGAGGGGGAGCGCCCCCTGCTGGGGGTCCAGCTGGCGCCGCTCGAGGTCGACCCGGTAGGGTTCGGCACCGCGCTGGTCGAATCCGCCGGGTTCGGTCTGCGGATCTTCCCGGAGATGGTGGCGGGCTTCGCCCGCGGCTTCGGCTCCGCGCTGTCCGGCCGGCCGAACGAGGACGTCGCGGGACCGGTCGGCATGGTCACGCTCGTCGGCCAGGCGGCCCAGGTGGGCCTGGCGCCCGTGCTGCTGTTGGCGGCGCTGATCAACTTCTCGCTGGCGGTGTTCAACCTGCTGCCGATCCCGGGCCTCGACGGCGGCCGCATGCTGCTCGCGACGGTCGTCGCCGCCCGCGGCCGACCGTTCCGCCCCGGTCAGGAGGAGACGCTCAACTTCATCGGCATCGCGGCCGTCCTCTTCCTGATCGTCCTCATCACCGTGCAGGAGCTCGGCGGACTGCTCTTCGGATGAGACGCCGCCCACCCGGGCATGACGCCGTCGTGTTGATCCCCGCGCTCGACGAGGCCACGACGATCGCGAGCGTCATCGCCGTCGCGCGCGCGGCGGCGATCGGGCCCGTGGTGGTCATCGACGACGGCTCCGAGGACGCCACCGCCGAGGTGGCCACGGCGGCCGGGGCCGAGGTCGTGCGCCTCGAGTCGAACCACGGCAAGGGCGGCGCGCTGGAGGCCGGCGCCCGCGCCCGCCGCGAGTCGGTGGTGGTGCTGCTCGACGCCGACCTGACCGGCCTGCGGCCTAGGCACGTGCGGGCGCTCGCGCGACCCGTCGTCGCGGGCAAGGCGGACATGACGCGCGGGGTCTTCGTCGGCGG
The DNA here is from genome assembly GCA_019429025.1 of Trueperaceae bacterium. Lineage (GTDB taxonomy): Bacteria > Deinococcota > Deinococci > Deinococcales > Trueperaceae > JAABTL01. The sequence goes on from JAHYJQ010000069.1 coordinate 953, forward strand.
GCGCTGGGCGACCGCCCTCGCGCAGCGCATGCTGCCCGTTCTGAACGGCCAGAGGGCCCTGGCGCGCGAGAAGCTGCTGTCCGTTCCCGGCCTGGCCGACAGCCGCTACGGCGTCGAGATCGCGATCGCCGAGCAAGCGAATGCGGAGGGCTGGGTCACCCTGGACGTTCCGCTGCCCGGGGTGTCGCAGGTCGTGAAGGAGGAGAAGCGCGGCTTCCTGCGCGGCTTCCTCATTCGCCTGCGCATGTACGCGGAGATCCTGTGGGAGCTCGCGCGGCGCCCGGCGCGCCACCGACCGCACGAGGGCGGCGCGCACGTGCGGACCCGACGGCGCCGCGCACGCTAGCCGCGAGCCGGCCTAGCGATCCTCCCCGGCCGACGCGCCCAGGCGCGCCTCGATGGCCTGCGCGTGGGCCTCCAAGCCCTCGGCCCGCGCCAGCCGCGCCGCCGCCGCGCCGATCGCGTCGACGCCCGCCTGCGACAGCCCGATGAGCGGCAGCACCCGCTGGAAGTCGCGCACGTTGATGGCGCTGGAGAAGCGCGCGGTCCCGCCCGTCGGCATGACGTGCGAGGGACCGGCGGCGTAGTCGCCGAGCGCCTCGAGCGAGGTCTCGCCGACGAACAGCCCGCCGGCGTGCCGCACCGCGCCGACCCACGACCACGGGTCGCGCACGAGCAGGCAGAGGTGTTCGGGAGCGTACGCGTTCGCCACCTCGAGCGCGCTGGGCAGGTCGTCGACGAAGACCACGGCGCCGCGCCGATCGAGGCTCTCGCGGGCGGTGGCGGCCGTCGGCAGCGTGGCGAGGCGCCGCGCCATGGCCGCCTCCACCCGCGGCCAGAGTCCGGCGTCGACGGTCACCAGGACCGGCTCGGCGCCGTCGTGCTCCGCCTGGGCCAGGAGGTCGGCGGCCACGTGCTCCGGATCGGCCTGGCCGTCCGCCACGACCAGCGTCTCCGTCGGACCGGGCAGCGAGGCGATGCCGACCTCGCCGAACACCTGCGCCATCGCGATGACGACCCAGGCGGAGCCGGGCCCGACGATCTTGTCGACGCGCGGCACGCTCTCGGTGCCGTACGCGAGCGCCGCGATCGCCTGCGCGCCGCCGAGGCGGTAGACCGCGGCGAGGCCCAGGCGCTCGGCCGCGTAGAGCAGCGCGGGGTCCACGCTGCCGTCCGCTCGCGGCGGCGTCGCCACCACGATCTGCTCGACGCCGGCCACCTGGGCGGGCACCGCGGTCATGATCAGCGAGCTGACCAGCGTGGCGGCGCCGCTGGGCACGTAGCACCCGACGCGCTCAAGGGGGCGGATGATCTGACCCAGCACGCCGTCGGCGCCCGCGGCCACGAAGCCCTCGGAGGGCTGGCGCTCGTGGAAGGCCCGCACGCGCTCGATCGAGGCGTCGATCGCGGCGGCGAGGCCGGCGTCGAGCCCGGCGGCGGCCGCGGCGCGGGTGGCGGCGTCGACCTCGAAGGCGTCGAGCCGGACGCCGTCGAGGCGCTCGCCGATCTCCCTCAGGGCGGCGTCCCCACGGCGGCGGACGTCGGCCAGGATGGCGGCGACGATGGCGTGGCGTTCCGGGTCGTGCTGGGCGCTGCGGCGGTGGCGGAAGGCGGTGAGGGCGGCCTCGCGGCCGTGGAGTTGGCGCATGGCCCGACAGTCTACCCGCGGGGTAGCATGCTCCACATGTCGCGCCCCATGCACGTCGCCGTCGTGGGCGCCGGGATCGTCGGCGCTGCCATCGGCTGGTCGCTGGCCCGGCGCGGCGCGCGCGTCACCCTGCTGGAGCGGGCCGCCGCCCCGGCGACGGCCTCCACGGGCCGCTCCGCCGCCGGCCTGCGGCACCAGTTCTCGCTGGCGGCCAACGTGCGCTTCTCGCGTTACGGCGCCGAGCGCTTCGCCGCGTTCCGCGACGAGGTCGGCGCCGACGCCGGCTTCCGGCGCGTCGGCTACCTCTTCCTGGTGCCGCCGCGGGACGCGGGGCGCTGGGCCGCCGACCGAGAGGTGCAGCGCGCCGAGGGGGCGCTGGTGGAGCGTTGGTCGCTCGAGGAGCTGGCGGCTCGGGCCCCCTACGTCGCGCTCGACGGGCTCGCCGAGGGCAGCTTCGGGCCCCGCGACGGCGTCCTCGACCCGCACGCGGCCACCCTCGGGTACCTGGCGGCCGCCCGCGCCCTCGGCGCGGAGCTGCACCTCGACACGCCCGTCGATGCGTTGCGTGGCGACCGCGACGGCTGGCGCGTGGCCAGCGGTGCGCGCAGCTGGCGGGTCGACCGCGTCGTCAACGCGGCCGGCGCCTGGGCGGGCGAGGTGGCCGCGCTGGCGGGCGCCGAGCTGCCGGTGGTGGCCTCGCGCCGCGACGTGTTCGTCACCGGCCCCGTCACGGGCCTGCCGCTGCCGACACCCCTGGTGGTCGACGCGGAGACCGGCGTCTGGTGGCGGTCCGAGGGCGAGCGCCTGCTGATCGGCCGCTCGAACCCCGCGGAGCCCCCGGGCTTCCGCGAGGGCGTCGACTGGCGCTGGTTCGAGGAGGTGCTCGAGGCGGCGCTCCCCCGCTTCCCCTTCCTGGCGGCGGTCGGACTCGACCGGCGCGCGAGCTGGTGGGGCTGGTACGAGGTGACGCCGGACCACCTGCCGGCCATCGGCGAGGCGCCGGACGCGCCCGGGCTCTTCCACGCCGCCGGCTTCTCCGGCCACGGCGTGCAGCACGCGCCCGCGACGGGCCACGCGGTCGCCGATCTGGTGGTCGCGGGGGGCAGCGGCGGCTTCGACCTCACCCCCTTCGACCCCGCGCGCCTCATCGGCGCCGCCGCCGTCGCGCGGACCGAGGCGCGGGTCGTATGACGGACCGACCCGCCGCTACCCGGCCGCTGCGGGTGCTGTGGCGGGCCGCGCCGCCCGATCCTTGCCCGACCATCGACGACCTGCCGCCGGGCTGCGAGCTCGTCGTCGAGCGCGACGAGGAGCGCGCGCTGCGGCAGCGCGACGCGATCGACGTCCTCATCGACGGCCGGCCGGGCTCCCTGCTCGACGGCGCCCGCCTGACGCGGGTCGTGGTGCCCTGGGCGGGCTTCCCGCCCGCCCTGCGCGAGGCGCTCCTGGAGCGCCCGCACCTGCAGGCGCACAACGCCCACTACAACGCGCCGTTCGTCGCCCAGCACGCGCTGGCGCTCCTCCTCGCGGCGGCCCACCGGCTCGTCCCGAGCGACGCCGCCCTGCGCCGCGGCGACTGGGGCGACCGCCAGCGCCCCGAGCGTTCGCGCCACCTCGCGGGCGGCGAGGCGCTGCTGCTCGGCGTCGGCGCCATCGGCCGGCAGCTGGCGCCGATGCTGCAGGGGCTCGGGATGCGGGTGACCGCCCTGCGCCGCCGGCCGCTGCCCGAGGAGGCCGGCGTGCGGACCATCGCTGCGGCGGAGCTGCCCGCGGCGCTGGCGCGGGCGGACGCGGGTCGACGTCGAGGCGGGCTACTGAGAGGACGCTCGGGGCACGGCGTGGACCGCATGGCAGCGGCCGCACCCAAGGGGGTGCGGCCGTTCGTGCCGGTTGGCGACGTTCGCGTGGTCCGCGGCTTGGCCGCAGGGTCAGCGGCTTGACCGCACGGTCCGCGGCGTCGCCGCAGGGTCCGCGGCGACGCCGCGGACACGGGGTCTCAGGCGCCGCGCGCCTGCTCGACCAGCGCCTTGAAGGCGGCAGGCTCGCGCACCGCGAGGTCGGCGAGCATCTTGCGGTCGAGCTCGACCCCGGAGCGCCGCAGCCCGGCGACGAAGGTGGAATAGTTCATCCCCTCCAGGCGCGCGGCGGCGTTGATGCGCGCGATCCACAGGCGCCGGAAGACGTTCTTCTTGTCGCGGCGGTCACGGTACGCGTAGTCCGCGGCGTTCAGCAGCGTCTGCTGGGCGATGCGGAAGCTCTTCGACCGCAGCCCCCAGAAGCCCTTGGCGCGCTTGAGCAGCTTCTGATGGCGGCGGCGGCGGACGATCCCGGTCTTGGCTCTAGGCATGTCGGCCCGCCCTCACTCGTACGGCAGCAACCGCTTGATGCGGTCGGCTTCCGGCTTGGCGATGACGAGCGTGACCCGACCCTGACGGATGCGCTTCCCGGACTTCTTGTAGTTCAGGTGGCGCTTCCCGGATCGCATGGCCACGACCTTACCTCGCCCAGTGATCTTGACACGGGCTTTGGTGCCCTTATGGGTCTTCATCTTCGGCATGCGTTTCGTCTCTCCTCGTGCACCGGTGCGCGACCGGCGGCGCCCGCCCGCTGGCGGTGGGGGTGGTGGAGGTTGGGCAAGCGCGAGGGTCAGTCGGCCACGGCTGCCGCGGCGTTCGTCGGTGCGGCCGCCGGCGTAGCCGCGGGCAAAGGCCGGAGGACCATGTTCATGTCCATCCCGGCGATCACCGGTGCGGAGTCGACCACCGCGAGCTGCGTGGTGTCGGTGGCGACCCGATTGAGGATCTCCTGACCGAGCTCGGGGTGGGTTCGTTCGCGTCCGCGGAACATGATCGTCACCTTGACCTTGTGACCATCCTTGAGGAACCGACGGATGTGGTTCACCTTGGTCTCGTAGTCGTGGCGATCGATCTTGATCCGGAACTTGATCGACTTCATATCCTGGCTGCGCGAGCGCTTGCGCGTCTCCTTGGCCTGCTGCTGGATCTCGTACCGGTACCGGCCGTAATCCATCAGCTTGGCCACGGGGGGCTGCGCCTGCTCGCCGACCAGCACGAGGTCGAGATCCTGCTCACGGGCCATGCGTAGGGCGTCGCGGGTGTCCACGATGCCTCGCTGCGTCCCTTCGGCGTCGATCAGCCGGACCTGTCGCGCGCGGATCTGGTCGTTGACCTTCATCTCTCTCGCGATGGACTTCACCTCCTGGTGCTCGCACCGCACGCCACCGCTTCCGCGGCGGCATGGAGCGCGGCGTCCGAGTGTAGCAGACTCGGACGATCGGCGTCCATGCGCGTGCGCCGCCGGCGCCCCGTTGCCCGGCCGGACCGACGTAGGTGCCCACCGACGCGCCGTATCCTCGGGGCCGTGGACGCCTACCCCGACCAACCCCTCCGCCTCGGCTTCTCCCCCTGTCCCAACGACTGCTTCGTCTTCGACGCCCTGGTGCACGGTCGCGTCGCCACCCCGCTGCGCTTCGAGGTCGTGCTCGACGACGTGGAGGCGCTCAACCAGCGTGCGCTGGCGAACGAGCTCGACGTCGCCAAGGTGAGCTACCACGCGTTCGGCAGGCTCGCGCACGGGTGGTGGATGCTGCGTGCCGGCGGCGCGCTCGGGCGCGGCGTGGGACCGCTCATCGTCACCCGGCCCGGCGGTCCCGCCGGCACGCCGGAGGGTCTGCGCGGGCGGCGGGTCGCCGTGCCCGGTGGGACCACCACGGCCAAGCTGCTGCTGCGCCTGTTCGCGCCCGAGGGGGTCGAGGAGGTCGAGGTCCGCTACGACCGCATCATGCCGGCGGTCGCGGAGGGCGACGTCGACGCCGGCCTGATCATCCACGAGAGTCGCTTCACCTACGCCGAACACGGCCTCGAGGCGCCCGTCGACCTGGGCGCCTGGTGGGAGGGGCGCAGCGGCGGGCTGCTGCCGCTGGGGGGCATCGCGGTGCGGCGCGACCTCGGGCTCGGCGTGGCGCGCGAGGCGCAGCGCGCCGTCGCCGCGAGCGTCGCGGCCGCCTTCGCCGACCCCGCCGCCTCCGAACCGTACGTGGCCGCCCACGCGCAGGAGCTGTCGCCCGCGGTTCGCCGCGCGCACATCGCGCTCTACGTCAACGCGTACTCGCTCGACGTGGGCCCGGAAGGACAGGCGGCCGTCGAGCGGCTGCTGGCGGAGGCTGCGGCGATCGGCCTGGTGCCGCCGCTGCCGCACGACCCGTTCGTGCCGGCCGCCGATTGAGGCCCACACCGAGTGGACGCGTAAGCGCGGGCGGGCGGGCGGGCACGCGGGCGGACACGCGACCCTGGAAGATGACGCGCGGCTCTGGTATCGGATCCCGGCGTCGGCTACTATGGTGCATGACTTTCACGCACGGTGAAGAGGTGCTCGTCGACGGCGTCCGCTACGTGATCTCGGCGATCGAGGGCCAGCCGCCGACGCGCTACCGCCTCCTCGCCACCACGCCGCAGGGACCGCGCGTGCGTTGGGCCGCGCCCGGCGAGTTGCGCAAGATCGAGGCGTACACCAAGCAGCGGTCCGACACCGCGCACGTCATGCGTTACCGCTGAGCCCCGGGGACGGCGCCTGCGCGAGATGCGCGGCGAGGTCTCGACCCGCCGCCGCGGCCGTCTCGATGCCGACCTCGCCCGTGCAGGCGCCGACGAACCATAGGCCCGCCCAGCGGCGTGCCCGACCCGCGGCGGCGACGACCCGACCGTCCACCCGTAGCGGCGCCAACTCGTCCTCATCGACGACGTCGTGCTCGACCGCGTAGGGCGGCGCCACCCCGTCGCCGGCCAAGGCGACGGTGGCGCGCCGCAGGCGCAGACCGGTGTCGCGCAGGTCGTCGCGCAGGTCGTCGTACGCCATCTCCGACAGGCGGCCGGCGAGCTCCACGGCCGGGCCCAAGGCGAGCCGCGCGCCCAGGAAGCTGCCGACCGCGAGGACCGTCCGCTCGGCCCGCACCGCGGGCCCCTCCCAGGTCCGCACGCCGACGACCTCGCCGGCGTCGCCGCGCAGGAGGCCCGTGGCGTTCGACTGCACCACGCGTAGGTCCGCCAACCTCTCGAGCTCGCGCTTGGCGGCGCGCCTCAGCGGACCGGCGCGCTGCAGTCCGGCCGCGTCACGGGCCTCGGACGCGAGGGCCGACCACAGCGTCGCCGGCGGCGGGCGGCCGGGCCAGGCGTCGGCGGGGAGCGCGTACAGGGTATCGAGGCTGGTAGTGAGCAGCGTCGTCGCGACGCCGCGGCGCGCCAGGCCCCAGGCGAGCTCGCAGCCGGCGGCGCCGCCCCCCACCACCAGCAGCGAGCGCACGTCGGCTCAGCCCTCGGGCTCGAAAGTCCCGGAGAAGGGCGCGCGGCGGCCGAGGGCGGTCAGCACCACGAAGCGCTCGTCGGCGAGCCGCTGCAGCACCAGCACGCCGGAGCCGCCCGGCACCAACTCGCTCGCCGCGGCGCCCTCGACGAGGATCCGGGCGTGCAGCGGCAAGCGGTGGCGCAGCACGCCGAGCTCGTAGCGCCGCTGGCCCCCCGTGCGGTAGCCGAAGAAGACGTCGGGCGGGTCGTCGTCGCCGTAGATGCAGGTGAGCGACCGCGCCTCGCCCGCCCGGTAGTGCGCCGCCGCGTCCCACGCGATGACCTCGGCCTCCTCGCGCCCGACGTGGCGCACGGTCGGCCGGCCGGTGTCGCCGTAGAAGGCGGCCGGGAAGCGGCGCGACTGGACGTAGAAGCCGCCGGAGCCCACCCGCACCTTCATGACCTCGTTGTCGTAGCTCGCGCCGCGGACGAGGCTCTTGAGGTGCGAGATCGCGAGCCCGAAGCGACGCTCGTGCTCGGCTGCGAAGACGTCCCAGTCGGGATCGACGAGGGCGGCGTCGGTGTTGACCACCACGCCGAGGCCGACGCGCTCGCGCCCGCTCACGCGGCCACGCCCCGATGCAGGGCCGAGACGCCCCAGGTCTGCAGCCGGTAGCGCACGTCGGCGAAGCCGGCCGCCCGCATCCGATCGGCGAGCGCCTCGGGGGCCGGGAAGGCCATGACCGACGCGGGCAGGTAGGCGTACGCGCCCGGGCGCCCGGAGACCCAACCGCCTAGCCACGGCACGACCCGCGTGAAGTAGAAGCGGAAGATGCGGCCGAAGAACCCCTCGGGCGGCGGCGGGAACTCGAGCACGACCACGACGCCGCCGGGGCGGAGCACCCGGCGGAACTCGCGCAGGCCGGCGTCGACGTCGGCGAAGTTGCGCAAGCCGTAGGCGATGGTGACGGCGTCGAACGACGCGTCCGGGTACGGCAGCGCGGTGCCGTCGCCCACCTCGAGGCGCACGTCCACGCCGCGGCGGGCGGCCTTGGCGCGTCCGACCGCCAGCATCGGCTCGGAGAAGTCGACCCCGACCACGCGCGCGCCCGGCGCCGCCCGGCGCAGGGCGATCGCCAGGTCGGCGGTGCCGGTCGCGACGTCGAGGACGTCGCCGGGGCCGTCCGCGACCGCCCAGGCGACCGCCTGCCTGCGCCAGCCGCGATCGACGCCGAGGCTCAGGATGGCGTTGAGCGTGTCGTAACGGGGCGCGATGCCGTCGAACATGGCGCGCACCGCGGCCCCCTTGGCGGGATCGCCCTCGCCGATGGGGGGCAGGTGACGGGTGGGGGCGGTGGGCGCGTCGGGCATGCGACGGGACGCTACCACGTCGGCCCCGCGCCGGCCGTGGCCCAGCGCCCTGTCGGGCGTGACGAGGCGACCCGCTCCGTCACCGCGGGACGGGCCCGTTCAGCGCAGTCCAGCCGTCGCGAGGAAGGCGTCGAGCTTGGCGGGCGAGAAGCGCGAGAGGCTGGCGGCGGCGTCGCCGCGGACCAGGGTGGGCACGCTGCGGCGGCCCCCGTTGAGCGACTCGACGCGGGCCACCGCGCCGGGGTCGGCATCGAGGTCGATCTCGACGAAGGGGATGCCGCGCGCCTCGAGGGCGCGCTTCGCCGCGCGGCAGTCGCCGCACCAGGCGGTCGTGTACATGATGAGGTCGTGGTCGTCCACGCGCTGGAGGGTACCGGGACCGCCTCGCCAGGCCTGTCGTGCATCGAACGCGGGCACGCTCGGGCGGCCGGCCTGCTACGATGGCCGACGGCCGCGGCGACGCCGCGGCACCCAGGCCGCGCTGCACGCCCCCGAACCCGGCCCGCCGCCGTTGCGGCGAGCCCGGTGGCTGCGCGGCGGATCGACGAGGAACCCCGCATGAACTACCGCAACCTGGCGATCATCGCCCACGTCGACCACGGCAAGACGACCCTGGTCGACGGCCTGCTCCGGCAGTCCAACACCTTCCGCGCCAACCAGGTCGTCGAGGAGCGGGTGATGGACAGCCGCGCCCTCGAGCGCGAACGAGGCATCACCATCCTGGCGAAGAACACCGCCGTCGAGTGGCACGGTGAGCGCATCAACATCGTCGACACCCCCGGCCACGCCGACTTCGGTGGCGAGGTCGAACGCGCGCTCGGCATGGTCGACTCCTGCCTGCTGCTGGTCGACGCCGCCGAGGGGCCGATGCCGCAGACGCGCTTCGTCCTCAAGAAGGCGCTCGCGTTGGGCCTGCGACCGATCGTCGTCATCAACAAGGTCGACCGCAAGGACGCGCGCCCCGAGGTCGTCACGGGCCTCACCTTCGACCTGATGGTCGATCTAGGCGCCTCCGACGCGCAGCTCGACTTCCCCATCCTCTTCGCGATCGCGCGCGAGGGCCGCGCCTGGCGCGAGGGCGAGCCGGAGGGCAACGACCTGACGGCCCTGTTCGAGACGATCCTGACGCACGCACCCGTCGCCGACGGCGACCGCGACGCCCCGTTCCAGATGCAGGTGGCCAACCTCGACTACTCCGACTACCTGGGGCGCGTCGCCCTGGGCCGGGTGCGCCGCGGGTGCGCGCGGACCGGCGACCCGATCGTCCGCGTCGGCCGCGAGGGCCGCGAGGTCCGGGGCCGGCTGACGAAGGTCTACACCCACCTCGGGCTGCACCGCGTCGAGACCCCGGAGGTGGTCGCCGGCGACATCGTGGCGGTCAGCGGGCTCGAGGAGGTGCAGATCGGCGACACGCTGTGCGACCCGGCGCGCGTCGAGGCGCTGCCGTTCCACGGCGTCGACGAGCCGACGGTGTCGGTCACCTTCTCGCCGAACACCAGCCCCTTCGCGGGCCGCGACGGCAAGTACGTCACCAGCCGCCACATCGCCGACCGCCTGCAGCGCGAGCTGCTGACGAACGTCGCGCTGCGCGTCGAGGAGCTCGGCGGCGAGTCGTACCGCGTGTCGGGCCGAGGCGAGCTGCACCTGTCGATCCTCATCGAGGAGATGCGGCGCGAGGGCTACGAGTTCTCGGTCTCGCGCCCCGAGGTCATCCTCAAGACGATCGACGGGGTCCTCAGCGAGCCCTTCGAGAAGGTCGTCGCCGACGTCCCGGTCGACGCCATGGGGGCGGTGATGGAGTCCCTCGCCACGCGCCACGGGCAACTCGTCGACCTGGAGCAGGGCGAGACGCGCGCGCGCTTGACGTTCTCGATCCCGTCGCGCGGCCTCTTCGGCTACCGCAGCGGCTTCCTCTCGCTCACCGCGGGCGAGGGCCTGCTGGGCCACGTCTTCGACGGCTACGAGCCGCACGTCGGCGAGCTGCGGACGCGCCAGGCGGGCTCGCTGGTGGTGATGGAGCCCGGCGAGGCGTTCGCCTACAGCATCTGGAAGCTGCAGGACCGCGGCACCTTCTTCATCGACCCCGGCACCGAGGTGTACGTCGGCATGATCGTCGGGGCGAACTCCCGGCCCGGCGACCTCGACATCAACGTGTGCAAGAACAAGAAGCTGACGAACGTGCGCGCCGCGGGCAGCGACGACAACATCATGCTGGTGCCGCCGAAGCGGCTGACGCTCGAGGAGGCCCTCGAGTACATCGCCGACGACGAGCTGCTCGAGGTGACCCCCAAGAACCTGCGGCTGCGCAAGCGGCACCTCGATCCGCACCTGCGCAAGCGCGAGGCCAAGCGCGCCGCCGAGGCACCCGCCGCCTAGCCTGGTGACACCTGTCTAGGAAGGCGACCGCGGTCGAGGCGACGACCTGCCCTCGACCTCCAGCGGCCCGAAGGCCTGGCCCTGGTGCAGCTCGCAGCGCCCGTCGCGGACCAGCTCCAGGGCCCCCGCGAAGAACACGGTCCGGGTCGACCACTCCGCGTCGTCCAGCAACTCGTCGAACCGTCGCCGCTGACCGGGGCGCAGCGACGCCAGGATGCGGCCGATCGCAGCGGTGACGGTCAGCCGGTCACGCACGATCTCGAAGTAGGGGCCGGGTCGCAGGCGCGCCGCGAGCTCCGCCAACCGCGCCAGCGGGACGCCGAGTGGGCGCGGCCGACGCGGGTAGCTCGGTGCCGATGCCCGTGCGGGCAGCAGGTGCCGGCGCCGCTCGCGGCGCTCACGCAGTTCGACGATCGCCTCCTCCAACGCCTCCAGCGCCGCGACCGCCGCCAAGGCGTCGGCACGCGCCGAGTCCTCGTCCTCATCGGCCTCGCGGGGCGGGCGCGGGAGCAGCAGGCGCGCCTTGAGCTCGATGACGGTGGCCGCCGCGGGCAGGGCCTCCGTGGCGAGGTCGAGATCGCGCGACGCGAAGGCCTCGAAACGCACCAGGACCTCGCGCACGACGAAGAGGAGGTCGACCTGGGCCGGGGCGAGCCGGTGGGTCCGCAGGGCGTGCGCGAGCTCGCCTAGGGTGCCCTCGAACACGAGGGCGCCCGCGAAGGCCAGCTCGGCGGCGGTCGGCGGCAGCCGGAGCCGGATGGGCCCTGCGAGTTCGGGGGCGGGCGGCGGGTTCACTCCGCGAGCGGGTCCTCGCCGTCGGCCACGAGGTGACGGGTGTCGTTGACCCGCTCGACCACCGCCTCCTCCCCCCTGAACAGCACGTGGCTGACACTCGTGTGCCGCAGGTAGATGCGCTTGCGCCAGCGCGGCCGCTCGACCCCGAGCAGCGCAGAGAGGAGCGTCTGGATCGAGCCCGAGTGGGTCACGGCCGCCACGTGGGCGTCGGGGAAGCGGATGCGGGTCTCGTCGAGCCACTCGACCATCCGCTCGCGCAACTGGTGGTACGACTCGCCCCCCGGCGCCGCCCGCATGAACGGGTCCTGGATCCACACGTCCCAGCGGGGGTCGCGCTCGATCACGTCGCGGGTCAGGCCCTCGAAGGCGCCGAAATCGAGTTCGCAGAGGCGGGCATCGAGCAGCAGCTCGCGGTCGGGTATCGCGATGCGCGCGGTCTCGACGGCGCGCTGCAGCGGACTCGACATCACGACGTCGAGGGTCGGGAAGGTGGCGAGGTAGCCGGCGAGCAGGACGGCCTGGGCGCGGCCGGCGGGCGACAGGGGCACGTCGCTGTGGCCCTGGAAGCGTCCGCTGACGTTCCACTCGGTGAGACCGTGGCGGATCAGCGTGAGGCGTCGCATCGGCGGGCCCAAGGTAACACGCCACCCGCCGCGCTGGCGGCGCCTCTCGCGGGCGGGTGCCCGCCGGCGGGGGACGGCCGCCACGCGTCACCCGCCGGCGG
>JAHYJQ010000070.1 GCA_019429025.1 Trueperaceae bacterium
CGGCGCTCGTCGCCGCGCTGCTGACGGCGGCGTGCGCCGCCACCGCCCTGGCCCAGGGCGGCCCCGTGGCGGCCCCCGCGGCCGCGATGGCAGCGCCCGCGGGTGCGGCAGCGCCCGCGGGGGCGGTGCCCGACGCCGTCCGCCAGCGCCACGCCGCCGAGCAGGCCGGGGTGCTGGCCCGCGTCGCCGCCCTGGCGCTCGGCATCGAGCCGCTCGGCGAGGGCTTCATCCGGCCGGTCGTCGGCCCCGTGAGCTCGCCGTTCGGCTGGCGCAACGTGTCCGTCGCGGGTAACCGCTTCCACGGAGGCTCCGACTTCGTCGCCGTCACCGGGACCCCCGTGGTGGCCGCTCGCGGGGGCCGCGTCGTCTTCGCCGGCTGGGGCGGCGCGTACGGCTACACCGTCTACCTCGATCACGAGACGGGGTGGCAGTCCCGCTACGCCCACCTCAGCCGGATCGACGTGACCGTGGGTGACTTCGTGCGCCAGGGCGCCGTCGTGGGCGCGGTGGGCTCGACCGGCGCGTCGACCAACGCGCACCTGCACTTCGAGGTGCGCTTCGCGGGCCGGGCGCTCGACCCCTTGCAGTTCGTGCCCCGCTGAGACGCCCGCGCGCTGTCGGCGACGCGGGGCCCATCGTTCCTTCCGTATACTCCGGGCAGGGTCCCGCCGTCGCCGACGGGGGGACGCGGACCCGGGCAGACGAGGAGGTGGCGCCAGTGTGGGTCTCGACCAAAGCCCAGTACGGGATGCGCGCGCTCGTCGAGATCGCCCTGGGTGGCGACCGCCCGACCAGCCTCAAGACGGTGGCCGACCGCCAGGGGCTCTCGCAGCAGTACCTGGAGCAGATCTTCGCCGTGTTGCGGCGTGCCGGCTTCGTGGAATCGGTGCGCGGTGCCCACGGCGGCTACCGCGTCGCGCGCCCGCTCGACGAGGTCGTGGCCCTCGACGTCGTCGAGGCGCTCGAGGGCTCGCTCTCGCCGGTGGCGTGCCTCGACGACGAGGACGCCTGTGAGCGCACGGGCCAGTGCTCGACCGAGCCGCTGTGGCGCGACGTCGACGAGGCCGTGCGCCGGGTGCTCGGCTCGGCCACGCTGGCGGACCTCGTCCGCCGCCGCGACCTGCTGCAGCTAGAACCGCTGCCGGCATCGTTCTCGGCCCGCTGAGACCGTGAGATCGCCGCACGAAGCTTCCCGCGCGGGTACCGCGAACGCGCGGCGCGCGAGCGCGAGCACCTCGATCGCGGGGTCCGTCCTGGACCTCGACCGCGCCGCCACCACCCCGCTGCTGCCCGAGGTCCGCGAGGCCATGCTCCCCTGGCTCGGCGCCGCGGGCGCCAACGCCTCGGCCGTGCACGGCGGTGGCCGGGCGGCGCGGCGTGCCCTCGAGGACGCCCGCGAGCGCGTCGCGGCGGCCGTCGGCGCGGCGCCGTCCGAGGTGGTGTTCACCTCGGGCGCGACGGAGGCCGACCAACTCGCGCTCGTCGGGGTGGCCGCCGCGCGCCCCGGGGGCCACCTGGTCGTCGGGCGCGGCGAGCACCCGGCCGTCGTGCGCGCGGCCGAGCAGCTCGCGGCGCGGGGGCACCCGGTGACCTGGCTCGCGCCCGGCGCGGACGGCCGCGTGGTGCCCGCTGCCGTGCGCGACGCGCTGCGCGACGACACCCTCCTCGTCGTCGCGATGCACGTCAACAACGAGACCGGCGCGCGCAACGACGTGGCCGGTATCGCGGGCGTCGTGCGCGCTTTCTCGCACGACGCAGGCGCCGTGCGTGAGCACGGCGCACGCGGCGCCCTCGAGGGCGGCCCGTACGTCCTGTGCGACGCCGTGCAGTCCCTCGGCCTCGAGCGACTGCGGCGGGACGAACTGGGTGCCGACCTGTTGGTCCTGTCGGCCCACAAGGCCGGTGGGCCGCAGGGGATCGGCGCGCTCGTCCTTCGCGCCGGCGTCGAGCTCGTGCCGCAGGCGTGGGGCGGTTCGCAGGAGCGCGGCCGTCGGGCGGGCACCAGCCCCGTCGCGTTGGCCGTCGGCTTCGGCGTGGCGGCGGAGCTGGCGGACGCGGAGGCGGAGCTGCGCGGCGCTCGCGTGGCCGCGGTCCGCGACCGCTTCGAGGCGGCGGTGCTGGCGCTCCCCGGCGTCGAGCCCTCGCTGCCGCCGGGGACGCCGCGCAGCCCGAAGCACGCCCACGTCGTGGTGCCCGACCTGCGGGGGGACGGCGAGACGCTGCTGATGAACCTCGACGCCGAGGGCGTGTGGGCGAGCCTCGGGTCGGCCTGCGCCGCCGGCAGCCTGGAGCCGAGCCCGGTCCTGCTGGCGATGGGTTGGACCCCGCGGCGCGCGCGCTCGGCGGTCCGCTTCAGCTTCGGCGACGACCACACGGAGGCGGACGCGGACGAGGCGGCGCGGCGCTTCGCGCGGGCCCTGGAGCGCGCGCTGTCCTGAGCCCCTCGCCGGCGGCGCCGGTGCCGGTCGGGCTCAGGCGCTCAGGCGCCGGCGGCCGCGCTGCAGGGCGGCGAGCGGCGCGTCGAGGTCCTCGACGTCGAGGTGGACGTGCTCGACGCCGGCCTCCGGCAGCTCGAACACCAGGTCCTCCAGCACGCGCTCCATGACGGCCCGCAGGGCGCGTGCGCCGGTGCCGCGGGCGGTGGCCCGGCGCGCGATCTCGCGCAGGGCGGCGTCGCTGAACGAGAGCTCGACGCCCTCGAGCGCGAAGAGTGCCTGGGCCTGCTTGAGGAGCGCGCCCTCGGGCTTGGTGAGGACGTCGACCAGGGCGTCCTCGCTGAGGTCATGGAGGCGAGCGACCACCGGCAGCCGGCCGATGAGTTCGGGGATCAGGCCGAACGCCCGCAGGTCCGACGGCAGGACGTTGGCGGCGGCTACGGTGGCGTCGTCGTCCTCGACGACGTGCTGGAACCCGACCCGGGTGGTCGCGACGCGCCGGCGGACGATGTCGTCGAGGCCCTCGAAGGCGCCGCCGGCGAGGAACAGGACGTTGGAGGTGTCGACCGCGATGAGCTCCTGTTGCGGGTGCTTGCGGCCGCCCTGCGGCGGCACCCGGCAGACGGTGCCCTCGATCATCTTCAGCAGCGCCTGCTGGACGCCCTCGCCGGACACGTCGCGGGTGATCGACGGCCCCTCCGACTTGCGCGCGACCTTGTCGATCTCGTCGATGTACACGATGCCCTGCTCGGCGGCGGCCACGTCGTAGTTCGCCACCTGCAGCAGGCGCAGGACGACGTTCTCCACGTCGTCGCCCACGTAACCGGCCTCGGTCAGCGTGGTGGCGTCCGCGATCGCGAAGGGCACCTGCAGCAGCTTGGCCAGCGTCTGCGCGAGGAGCGTCTTGCCGACGCCGGACGGGCCGACCATGAGGATGTTCGACTTCACCAGCCCCGCCTCGGGGTGCTGCAGCCGCCGCACGTGCTGGTAGACGGCGACGGCCAAGGCGCGCTTGGCCGACTCCTGCTCGATGACGTGGGCGTCGAGCGAGTGCTTGATCTCGCGCGGCGTGGGCGTGCGCAGCGGTCGCTTCGCGCGCGCCGCCGGCGCCTTGAGTCGCTCGTGCGCCCGGCCGACGCACTCGTCGCAGATGTGGGCGCCGCCCTCGCCCTGCAGCAGCCGTCGCACCTCGGGGGCCGAGCGCCCGCAGAAGGCGCAGGTCGGCAGAGCCCCGCTCACGCGTCGTCGCCGGCGGCGAAGCGGCCGAGCGTCTTGGGCGCGACCACGCGGTCGATCAGGCCGTACGCGAGCGCGTCCTCGGGGCCCATGAAGTTGTCGCGCTCCATGTCGCGCCGCAGCCTGTCGTGCGGGTGGCCCGTGTGGCGGTGGTAGAGCCCCTCGAGCATGTCGCGCAGAGCGAGCACCTCGCGCGCCTGCACCTCGAGGTCGGGCGTCGCGCCGCGGAAGCCTGCCGAACCGGCGTGGATCATGATGCGGGAGTGCGGGAGCGCGACGCGGTGCCCGCGTTCGCCGGCCATGAGGATGACCGAGCCCATGCTCATGGCGATGCCCACGCAGTTCGTGTGCACGGGCGCGCGGATGTACTGCATGGTGTCGTAGATGGCCAGGCCGGCGTAGACCTCGCCGCCCGGGCAGTTGATGAAGAGGTTGATCGGTTGCTCGGAGGACTGCGAGTCCAGCAGCAGCAGCTGCGCCACCATCACGTTGGCGACCTCCGAGTCGATCGGCGTCCCCAGGAAGATGATGCGCTCCTTGAGCAGCCGGGAGTAGACGTCGTACATCCGCTCGCCGCGGCCGGTCTGCTCGATCACGTAGGGGATCAGGGGCATGCGGTCAGCGTACCAGGGGCGCCGTCACCCATCCGTCGCCTCGCCGGCGGCGGGGCTCGCGTCGGTGGCGTCGTCGGCGGTCGTTTCGGGTGCCGTGGCCGTCGGCGCGCCGACCTTCTCGCTCACGATCTGGTCGAGGGTCTTGTCGCGTGCCAGCAGGAAGCGGAAGTTCTCGACCCACTCGGGCCCCTGGTCGCGCTTGAAGCGCTCCGGGTCCTTGCGCTCGCGCAGCGCCGCGTGGCGGATCGCGGCGTCGAGCTCGACGTCGTCGACCGCGGTGCCGTGCACCTCGACCAGCCTCTCCAGCACGAGGTCGCGCTTGACGCCGCGCTCGGCAGCCTCGCGCAGTTCGTTCTCGAAGTTCTCACGCTCGCCGCGTTGCTCGAGGCGCTCGACGTACTTCTCCATCGTCAGCCCGCGGCGCTTGAGGTCGCCCGCGAGGTCCTCGAGCAGGTGCCCCTGGCGCCTGCGCACCAGCGTGCCGGGGAGCGGCACCTCGGTGCCGCCCATGAGCTTCTCGACCAGCTCGTCGCGCTGCGCGCGGAAGGTCTCGCGTTCGCGCTCGACGCCGAGGCCGCGGCGGATCTCGGCCTCGACCTCGGCCCAGTCGCCGAAGCCGAGGGTGGCGGCGAAGGCGTCGTCGGCGTCGGGGCGCTCCTTCGCCTTCACGTCGGCGATCTTCACACTCAGGCTGCGGCGGGGCGCGGGGGTGGCGTCGCCCTCGCCGGGGGCGGCGTCTTCCTCGTCGCCGGACGCCTGGGCGTCCGCGTCCGAGTCCGCAGGAGCTGCGGCCTCCTGCGCCCGCGCGGCGGGGTCCTCGCCCAGGTCGAGCGCCAGCTCGTCGCCGGCCGACTTGCCGAGCAGTTGCGCCACGAGGTGCTCCTCGGTGCGCTCGAGGTCGATCGGCATGACCTGGCCGCCGCCCTCGCCCTGCGACTCCGTGAACACGACGTCGCCGGCCTCGATCGGGCGCTCCACCGGGACGAGCGTGGCGTGGTCCTCGCGCAGCCGCGCGACGGTCGCCTCGACGTCCGCGTCGCCGATGGGTTCGCCGGCCGTGTCGATGGTGATCGCGTCGACGTCCGGGAGGGTGAACTCGGGGTAGAGGTCGGCGTGGACGACGAAGGTGAAGTCGGCGCCGGCCACCGGTGGCTCGGCGTGCGTGTGGGCGTGGATCGGTGTGAGGCCGAGTTCGCGGACCGCCTGGGGGTAGTGCTCATCGACGATGGCCTCGCGCACCTCCTCGGCGAGTGCCTCGGCCCCGACCTTCTGGATCAGGACCCCGCGCGGGGCCTTGCCCGGCCGGAAGCCCGGCACCCGGACCTGACGCGCGAGCGCGCCGAGGACGCGCTCGAAGGTGGCGTCGACCACGTCGGCGGGGACCGTGACCTCGAGGGTCGCGGCGGTGTCTTGGCGTTCGGTGATGCGAGCTTCCATGGGGCCTCTTCAGGGCAACGCCGCCCGGCGGACGGGCGGCGCCGCGGTGGGGGTACGGGGTGGCCTCGACGCGGGCGGGCGTGGTGCGAGGAGCGGGACTTGAACCCGCACGTCAAAGACACCAGATCCTAAGTCTGGCGCGTCTACCAGTTCCGCCATCCTCGCGCGCGGCCCACCCGGCCGGGAACGTGCGCCACCGTTCGGGTGACGCCCCCCGTTCGAGCGGTGGGGTGGATGACGGGATTTGAACCCGCGACCCCCGGAACCACAATCCGGTGCTCTAACCAGCTGAGCTACATCCACCACGATTCGCGCCCCCGAGTCTAGCAGACTCCGTCCGGGACGACGACCGCGGGAGGTTACCACGGCCCCGCCGGCGGTGTACAGGGCCGGCGCGCCGCGTATGCTGCGATCGTGTCGAGACCAAGGGACGGCGCGCCAGATGCCCGGGCGGGCGGCCCCGTGGGGTCGACCGCCACGCCGGCGGTCGCCGGGCTGGCATTCGACCTCGACGGCACGGTGTACCTGGGGGAGGCGCTCCTGCCGGGCGCCGCCGAGCTCATCGCGGCGCTGGCCGCGGCGGGCGTGCCCTACCTCTTCGCCACCAACAACTCGTCGACGAGCGGCCTCCGCTACGTCCACCGGCTGACCGCCTTGGGCCTGCCGGCGACGCGCGCCTCGATCCTCACGTCCAACGACGTCACCGTCAGCCACCTGCGCGATGCCGGGCTCCGGAGGCCGTTCCTGGTCGCCACGCCCGAGGTGGAGGCGGAATACCGGGCCGCCGGCCTGGAGCCCACGGGGCTGGAAGCGGTCGGCGGCGAGCCGGACGCCGTCGTGCTCACGTTCGACACGTCGCTCACCTACGCCAAGCTGCGCCGGGCGGCCGACCTCATCCGCGCCGGCCTGCCCTACGTCGCGACCCACCCCGACCTCGTGTGCCCGACGCCGACGGGACCCATCCCGGACTGCGGGGCGTTCGCGGCGCTGCTCTTCGAGGCGACCGGTCGGCGGCCGCGGGTGATGGGCAAGCCCGCGCCCCCCATGGCGGCGGCCATCCGCGCACGGCTCGGGCTCGGCGCGGGCGCCATCGCCTTCGTCGGCGACCGGCTGTACACGGACGTGCGCATGGCCAAGGACCACGGCTTCCTGGCGGTGCTCACGCTCACCGGGGAGACCCGGCGCGAGGATCTGGCGGCCTCGGCGGACGTGCCCGACCTGGTGGTGGACGACCTGGCGGCCCTCCACGCGCACCTGCGGGCGACCGGCACCCTGGGTTGACGCCGGCGCCCGACGCGCTTCAGCGCAGGCTGGCGAGCAGCTCGCGCGCCGCCTCGAGGTCGAGACGATCGTGGTACGTGCGCGCCGGGAAGGTCACCGCCGCCTCCAGTTGCTCGCGTGCCGCGGCGGGATCGTCGCGTCCGATGAGGACGCGCGCCAGCTCGAGGCGGTGGGTGATCACGTCGGGCTCGCTGGCGATCGCGCGCTGGAACGACGAGATCACCTGGCCGGCGCGCCCGCCGGCGATCCACGGCACGTCGCGGTGGAACAGCGCCCGCGCGTGCCACGAGGCCGCGTGCTCCGGGTCGAGCTCCAGGGCCGCGTCGAGCGCCCGCGAGACGCGTCCGGCGAGGTTCAGTGACTGGAGCACGCCGCGGAACTGCGCCAGGCGCCCGAGGGCCCGCGCCACCTCGAAGTGGGCGTCGGGGTCGGCCGGCGCCAGCCCGACCGCGAGCTCGGCCGCGTCGGCGGCGCGCGCGAACCAGGCCTCCTTGTCGGCCGCCGCGTCCGCCGGGAGGGCGTCGGCCAGGTACACGGAGGCGCGCGCCAGCTGGTAGTGCGCGCGGGCGTCCTCCGGGTTCGCGGCGACGGCCGCCTCGTAGGCGGCGACCGCCTCTTCGAAGCGGCCCTCGTCGACGAGCCGGTCGCCGGCGCCGACCTGCGCCGCCGCGGTGCCCGCCAGCCACAGGCCACAGGCGAGGACGAGCGCCAGCGTGCTCCGGCGCGGGTGGGGCGACGAGACGTGGGCCATCGGGTTCCTCCTGACCCGCGACCGGCGCCCGTGGGGCCGGTCGGCGGTGCCGTGCTCGGGGCGATGGCGAATTCAACCATGCGGCGGTCGCGGCCGTGGAGGCCCGGCAGCGATCACGGGGCGGCGTCGCCCCGGCCGGCCACGTCTCGCGCCGCGTTTCCGCTACCATCGGACCGAGGCGCCGTTGCGCCGCAGGCCGGCCCGGCGTCGGATCGAGGTGTGACATGGGTTCGGACCCCACCCACGCCACCCCTCTCGCCGAAGAGGGCCACGAGCGGGCGCTCGCCGTCGTGCGATCGTGCGTGACGGAGCACGGGTTTCTCGCGTCGCCCGCCGCGCGCGACAACTACCGGCGGATCTGGGCCCGCGACGGCTCCATCATGGTCCTGGCGGCTCTGCTCAGCGGCGCCGACGACCTGGTCGACGCCGCCCGCCAGACCCTCGTGACCCTGGCCCGCCACCAGGGGCCGCACGGCGAGATCCCCAGCAACGTCGATCCCGTCGCCGATCGCGTCTCGTACGGCGGGACGACCGGGCGCGTCGACGCTGGACTCTGGTTCATGATCGCCTGCGTCGAGCTGTGGCGCCGGACCGGTGACGACGCCTTCCTGGACCGGATGGTCGAGCCGCTCGAGCGTCTGCGCGCGTTGCTCGGCGCCCGGGAGTTCAACGCCCGCGGGCTGCTGTACGTGCCTCCGACCGGCGACTGGGCGGACGAGTACGTGCAGAGCGGCTACGTGCTCTACGACCAGCTCCTCTACTTGCAGGCGCAGCGGGGCATGGCGGCGGTGCATGCCGGGCTGCATGGCGGCGCCGACCACGCGCTCGACGAGCGCGTCGACCGCCTGACGCACCTGCTGCGGGCCAACTACTGGTTCGAGGAGGGGCAGGACGAGTTGCCGGCCGACGTCTACCACGACGTGCTCTACCGCAAGGGGCGCGACGCCGCCGAGCACTGCCTGGGCGCGTACTGGCTGCCGTTTCTCGCCGCTCGGCTACGGCACCCGCTTCGATGGCATGGCCAACGCGCTCGCGTCGCTGCTGGGCGTCGCCGACGACCACCGCGAGCGCGCCGTCGACGCGTACGTCGACGAGCTGCTGCACGAGGACGCCATGCTGGTGCCGGCCTTCCACCCGGTGATCACGCCGCGCGACGCGTACTGGGACGAGCTCCAGATGTCCTTCTCCTACACCTTCAAGAACCAGCCGCACGAGTACCACAACGGCGGGCTGTGGCCGCTGGTGACGGGCTTCTACGCCGCCAGCCTGGCGCGGCGCGGGCGCCTGGAGCGGGCCCGCGAGATGCGCGACGCCGTCCATCGGGCGAACCGGCGGCCTCGCGACGGCGAACCGTGGTCGTTCTCGGAGTACCTCCACGGCCGCAGCCACGAGCCCGGCGGCACCGCGCCGATGGGCTGGAGCGCGGCCGCGGCCCTGATCGCCGACGCCTACGTCGATGGCGAGCGGCTGTTCGGGGAGGCCGCCGGGTAGACTGGCGCATGCTCGCTGCTGCCGCTCCCACCCGCGCGCGCGGTGACGCGTGAGCGCCCCGCTTGCCGCCGCCACCGCCGAACGCCTCGCCCGCTACGACCGCCCCGGACCGCGCTACACGTCGTACCCGACGGCGATCGAGTTCCACGACGGCTTCACCCCGCAGCGCTACCTGGAGAAGCTCGCAGAGGCGGCGACCCGACCCGAGGAGCCGCTGTCGCTCTACGTCCACCTGCCGTTCTGCGCGGAGCGCTGCAGCTTCTGCGGCTGCAACGTCATCATCACCCGCAAGCGCGGGGTCGCCGCGGACTACCTGCGGCACCTCGACCGCGAGATCGAGCTGGTCTCGGGCCACCTGGGCGAGCGCCGCCGCGTCGTCCAGCTCCACTGGGGGGGCGGCACCCCGACCTACCTGACGGTGGAGGAGATGGCCCACCTGTGGGACACGCTCGGCGCCCGCTTCGCCCTGCAGCCCGGCGCCGAGGTCGCCATCGAGGTCGACCCGCGCGTCACGTCCCTGGAGCAGGTCGATTGGCTCGTGGGCCGCGGCTTCAACCGCGTCAGCATGGGCGTGCAGGACTTCGACCCGCGCGTGCAGGACGCCATCAACCGCTACCAGACGTACGAGCAGACGCGCGACTTGCACCTGGCGCTGCGCGAGCGCGGCACCGAGTCGATCAACTTCGACTTCGTGTACGGGCTGCCGCACCAGACGCCCGCGTCGTTTCGCGACACGATCGCGCGGGCCGTCGACCTGCGTCCCGACCGCGTGGCGGTGTACTCGTACGCCTTCGTTCCGTGGGTCAAGGCCCACCAGAAGGCGATCGTGCTCGCGGACCTGCCGCCGCGCGAGGTCAAGCTCGAGCTCTTCGGCATCGCGCACGAGCTGTTCACCGCGGCCGGCTACGTGCAGATCGGCATGGACCACTTCGCGCTGCCGAGCGACTCGCTCGCGCGGGCCGCGGTGACGCGGACGCTGCACCGCAACTTCATGGGGTACACCACCCATCCGGCGCAGGACTCCATCGGCTTCGGCGTCTCCGCCATCGGCGAGCTCGGGGGCGCCTTCGCGCAGAACACGAAGAAGCTCACCCGCTACGAGGAGGCGCTGGCCGAGGGGCTGCCGCCCGTCGAGCGCGGCTTCGAGCGCTCGCGCGACGACGTCATCCGCCGCGACGTCATCCAGAGCCTCATGTGCAACTTCCACCTCGACGTCCGCGCCATCGAGCGCGCGCACGGGATCGTGTTCGAGGACTACTTCGCCGACGCGCTGGCCGAGCTCGACGAGGGCCCCGTGGCCCACGGCTTCGTGCGCCGCGACGGTGACGCGATCGAGGTGACGCCCGACGGGCGGCTGTTCGTGCGCAACGTGTGCATGACCTTCGACGCCTACCTGAAGCGCCACGACGACGCGCAGCCGCGCTTCTCGCGGACGGTGTAGGTCGCGCCGTGACGGGCGTGGGCCCGCCGCCCACGCGCGTTCAGTCCCCGGCGGCCTCGGCGAACGCCGACGTCGCGGCGGTCAGGAGCTCGTCGATCATCGCCTCGTCGAGCGCGGCGCTGAGGAACGCCGCCTCGAACTGCGACGGTGGCCACCAGACGCCGCGCCGCAGCATGCCGTGGAACCAGCGGGCGAAGCGAGCCGTATCGGCGCGGGACGCGGTTTCCATGTCGGTAACGGCGTCATCAGTGAAGAACACCGTCAGCATCGACCCCACCTGGTTGACGACCACCGGCACGCCCGCGGCGACGGCGGCGTGGCGCAGGCCGTCCGCGAGCCGCTCGCCGGCCGCCTCGAGCGCGGCGTAGAGGCCGGGCGTCGCGTCGATCGCGTCGAGTGTCGCCGCCCCGGCCGCCATCGCCAGCGGGTTCCCCGACAGCGTGCCCGCCTGGTACACCCGCCCCACGGGCGACACCAGGTCCATGATCTCGGTGCGGCCGCCGTACGCGCCGACGGGCAGCCCGCCGCCGATGACCTTGCCCCAGCAGACGAGGTCGGCGTCGATCGCGTAGCGCTCGATGGCGCCCCCGCGCGCGAGGCGGAAGCCGGTCATCACCTCGTCGACCACCAGCAGGGCGCCGTGCCGCGCGGTCGTCTCACGCAGCGCGCGCAGGAAGGCCGGCGTCGGCTCGACGACGCCCATGTTGCCCGCCACCGGCTCGACGATCACGGCGGCGACGTCGTCCCCGTGGGCCGCGAACGTCCGCTCGAGCGCGTCAGCGTCGTTGTACGGCGCCACCAGCGTCAGGGCGGCGACCTCCGTGGGCACGCCGGCGGACGAGGGCACGCCGGTCGTGACCGCGCCGGAGCCGGCCGCGACCAGCAGCCCGTCCGCGTGGCCGTGGTAGCCGCCGTCGAACTTGACGATGAGTCGCCGGCCGGTCGCGCCTCGCGCGACGCGCAGGGCGCTCATCGTCGCCTCGGTGCCCGAGTTGGTGAAGCGCAGCCGCGCCGCCGCCGGGTAGCGCTCGACCACCCGGTCGGCCAGCTCCAGCTCCCGCTCGGTGGGGGCGCCGAAGGAGGTCCCCATCGCCAGCGCGTCGGCGATCGCGCGCTCGACGTCCGGGTGCCGGTGCCCGAGGATCATCGGGCCCCAGCTCCCGACCAGGTCGAGGTAGCGGTGGCCGTCGGCGTCGAAGACGTAGGCGCCCTCGGCGCGCCGGACGAAGCGCGGCGTGCCCCCGACCGCGCCGAAGGCGCGCACGGGCGAGTTGACGCCGCCCGGGAAGCGCTCGCGCGAGCGGGCGAACAGCTCGCTCGAGCGGGGATGGGCGTCGTTCGTGGGGGTGGTCATGCGGTCACCGTCGCTCTCTGCCGTGCAGGGGCCGCCGGGCGGGCCGCGGCGCCGGTCGCGAGCAGACGGCCGGCCACCACCTCGGCGTCGGCCACGATCGCGCCCACCGCGATGCCGCGGTAGGCGTTGCCCGCGACCTGCAGGCCGGGCAGCTCCGCGAGGCGCCGCTCGATGCGGGCCACGCGGTCCAGGTGCCCCAGCAGGTACTGCGGGATGGCCGCGGGCTGGCGCTGGACCCAGGTGCGGGCGGGCGCGCCGCGCAGGCCGACGGCGCGGTCGATCGCGTCCACGGCGGTGGCGACGAGCTCGTCGTCGCCGCGTCGCGGGACGTCGGCGCGGCCGGCGCCGCCCATGATGACGCGCACCAGCACGTGGCCCTCGGGCGCCCTGTCGGGGAAGATGTTCGACTCGAACAGCGCGCCCAGGACGTCGAGCGGCTCGCCGGGGGCCACCAGGAAGCCGTAGCCGTCCGGCGCGCCCGCGAAGGCCTCGCGCGGGAAGGCGAGCGCGGCGACGGCGATGTCGGCCGCGGCGATGGCGCCGACGTCGTCCGCCAGTTCGCCGTCGAGCGGGCGCAGCCAGCCCGACGCCACGCCCGGCGGGACGGCCAGGACCAGGGCGTCGGCCTCGAGCGCGGCGCCCGCTTCGTGGGCGGCGCCCGCTTCGAGCGCGGCGCCCCCTTCGAGGGCGGCGCCCCCTTCGAGGGCGGCGCCCCCTGCGAGGCGCAGCCGGTAGCCGGAGCCGGTCGCCGCCCGCTCGACCCCGGTCACCGCCGTGCCGAGCCGCACGGCGTCGCCGAGGTCGTCGGCGAGCCGCTGCATCAGGGCCCCCATCCCCCCGCGGAGGCTCCAGGTCGCCTTGCCCTCGAGCTTGCGCTTGCGCGCGCCCGCGATGCCGGCGATCACCAGGGAACGGTGGTCGCGCTCCATCTCGCGCATGACCGGGAAGGCCGCGTCGACCGACAGCTGGCGGGCATCGCCGCCGTACACGCCGCGCACCATCGTGCCCAGCAGGACCTCGGCCGCCTCGCGGCCGATGTGGCGGGCCGCGTAGTCGTGCACCGACTCCTCGTGCGCCACCCGGCGCGCGACGAG
>JAHYJQ010000071.1 GCA_019429025.1 Trueperaceae bacterium
CCGCCACGCTGCGCTTCGGAGCGGGCGCCCTCGGCGTGTTCACGGCCACCTGCCTGCTCGGCCGCAGCGACCGCGTCGAGCTGCAGCTCATGCGCGAGGGCGAGCTCATCACCGTCACCCAGGGCTCGGTCGTCTACGACGACGGGCGCGAGCGGCGCGAGGTGCGGGTGCAGGCCGACCCCGTGGCGACCGAGGACCGGGCGTTCCTCGCGGCCGTGCGCAGCGGCGACGGTAGCGTGCTGGTCTGCGATTACGCGGACGCGACGAGGACACACGCGCTCGTACACGAGGTGGTGGCGGCGGCCGGGTGAGGGGATCGGCGGCGCGCTCCTGGCGCGACGAAGGCGGCGCATCGTTGATTTGCGAGCCGTGTTGAGTAAAACTACTCAGTATGACTCGCAATCCGCGCCTACCCGCCTTCGAACGCCCGCAGGTCGCCGTCCTCACGGGTCGCCTGCGGGAACCCCGCCGCTTCATGCAGGTCGTGGCGGGTCCGCGCCAGGTCGGCAAGACGACGTTGGTCACCCAGGCGCTCGCGCGGCTCGGCGTTCCCCACGTCTTCGCCTCGGCCGACGAGCCCACGCTCCGCGATGCCGCCTGGCTGGCGGCCCAATGGGAGCGCGCCCGGGCCGAGGCGTCGGCATCCCCGGAAGGCGCGGTCCTGGCGATCGACGAGGTCCAGAAGGCGCCGCATTGGTCCGAGACCGTGAAGCGCCTGTGGGACGAGGACGGCCGCAGCGGCCTCCCGCTGCGCGTCGTCCTGCTCGGTTCGTCGCCGCTGCTCGTCCAGCAGGGCCTGACCGAGAGTCTGGCAGGCCGCTTCGAGATCGTGCGCGCGTCCCACTGGTCGTTGGACGAGATGCGCGCCGCGTTCGGCTTCGACCTCGAGGCGTACCTCGCGTTCGGCGGCTACCCCGGCGCCGCGCCGCTCGTCGGCGACCCCGAACGCTGGCGGCGGTATCTCCTCGACGCGCTGATCGAGACGACGATCGCGCGCGACGTGCTGCTCATGACGCGGGTCGACAAGCCCGCCCTCCTGCGCCGCACGTTCGAGCTCGGCTGCCGGTACTCCGGGCAGATCCTGTCCTACACGAAGATGCTCGGCCAGCTCCAAGAGGCCGGCAACACCACCACCCTCGCCCATTACCTGGAGCTGCTGGCCGGTGCGGGCATGCTGACCGGCCTGTCGAAGTACGCGGGCGAGGCGGTCCGGCAGCGAGGCTCCAGCCCCAAGCTGCAGGTGCTCAACACGGCGCTGATGACCGCAATCGCGGGACCACCCGATCCAGCACGAAGCGCAGCCTTCCGCGGCCGCCTCGCCGAGTCGGCCGTCGGGGCCCATCTGGTGAACGCCGCTGCTGACCACGACCTCGACGTCTTCTATTGGCGCGAGCGCGACCGCGAGGTCGATTTCGTCGTCAGTTCGGGCCCCGACCTGTTGGCGATCGAGGTGAAGAGCGGCGCCGCCCGGACGCATCAGCCCGGGCTGGACGCCTTCGCCCGCGCCTTCCCGCGGGCCCGCCCGCTCGTCGTCGGCGGCGACGGCGTACCGCTGGAGACGTTCCTGGAGCGGCCCGTGAGGTCGTGGCTCACGGGGTAGCCGCGGCGCGCCGCGCCTCGATCCAACGCAGCGCGACGACCCAAGCCAGCAGCAGCCCGAGGCGCAGCGGGTCGCCCGGCCGCAACACCAGGAAGGTGAACACGGTGCCGGTCGACTGGTGGGCCAGCATCGCGGTTGCGACGTTGTCGCGCGACAGCCGGTAAAGCGAATCGATCGAGAACGACAGCAGGATCATCGTCGCGGCGTCCTCGAGTGTCGGCCTCAGCCCGAAGGTCAGGTTCATGGGCTGATGCCAGGCCCACCACGCGACGCCGACGACGAGGCTGCCCAGCAGCCTGCCGTAGCGGTCCTGCAGCGGGCGCAGCGCGAACCCGCGCCACCCCGGTTCCTCGAAGAGCGGGCTGGTGATGAGCGAGGCGAGGAAGTGGGCGGCGATCGCGAACGCCACCGCCCAGCCGAGCGCCGCGGGGCCGTC
This sequence comes from Trueperaceae bacterium, assembly GCA_019429025.1. Lineage (GTDB taxonomy): Bacteria > Deinococcota > Deinococci > Deinococcales > Trueperaceae > JAABTL01. Next base: position 2,037 of record JAHYJQ010000071.1, read on the forward strand.
CTGCAGCGGGCGGAAGCCGCCGCTCCAGCCCAACGAGGCGTTCAGGCCCTCGGCGAGCAGCACGATGCCGGGCCACGCCAACGCCGCCGGCCACCACCAGGCCCGGCCGGGTCCGCGCAGACGGATGCCCGCGAGGACCCGCCGCAACGACACGGCGCCGCGACTGCGGCGCTGGAGGATGGCGAGCGCCAGCAGCGGGCCGAGGCCGCCCAGCGTCGAGAGGACGTAGACGAGCGCCCCGGGCTCGCCGCCCGGATGAACCGCCGCCATGACGGCCCAGGCCGACCAGGACACCGCGAACGTCAGCCCGTAGAAGGCGGCGACGAGGCGCAACGGAGTCGCCACGGGTGGCGTGGCCGGCGGGGGCGCGGTCTCGCTGGCGCCGCGGGCGAACATGGTCGCCACCAGTCTACTGCCGCGGCAGCGCGGCGACGGACCGCCCTCAGCGAACCGTCGGCCTCCCCTGCGCCGCCTTGCTCGGCCCCGCGTCGTCGTGCACCACGGGCCACCCTCCGACCCAGTCGATCGGGTCGATGAGCACCGGCCGCCGCGTGGCGCCGGAGCGCAGGTGGGGGCGCTGCGGGTCGATCGCGTGGTACACGATCCAGTCGACGCCGGCGTCGTCGGTGACGACGGCGTTGTGGCCCGGGCCCACCCAGTCGTCGTTGCGGAACAGCACGACGGTGCCACCGCCGTAGCGCAGGTCGCGGCCGAGGTCGTCGAGGTAGGGCCCCAGCAGGCTCTCCGAGCGCCCCACCCAGGTGATGTAGGTGCTGTTGGCGCCATCGCAGCAGGAGCCGGACGAGAGGAAGAGGTAGTAGCGACCGTCGCGGCGGATCACGTAGGGCGCCTCGAAGCGCTCGTCGGCCAGCCGCGCCTTCTCGCCCACGATGCGTTCGCCGTCCTCGGCAAGGGCGATCGCGTAGATGCCATGGAAACTGCCCCAGATCAGCGTGCGCTCGCGGCCCTCGACCCACACGAAGGGGTCGATCGAGTTGCGCACGCCGACGTCGTCGCTGCAGAACAGTGGCCGGCCGAGGTCCTCCCACGGGCCCGCGGGGTGCTCGGCGGTGGCGATGCCGACGCAGGGGTTGGGGTCGCCCCAGGTGCTGTAGGCGAAGGTGAGCACGGAGCGCCCGTCGAAGCGGTGCACGTCAGGCGCCCACAGGAAGCCCTGGGCCTTCCAGCGCGGCGGGAACGCGAACGCGTCGCCCACGAAGGCCCAGTCGACGAGGTCGGCGCTGCGGAAGATCGGCAGGTAGTGCTCGACGCCGTCGTCCCAGCGGTCCTGGGTGGCGAAGAGGTACCAGTCGCCATCGTCGTGGCGGATGACGGCGGGGTCGGCCGCGACGGGCTCGATGACGGGGTTGACGAACGTGCCCTCGGCCATGGCGACGCCGAAGGTCCACAGGGCGAGCAGCAGGAGCGCCCTCACGCCGCGTCACCAGCGAAGCCGGCGGCCGCCGCCTCGCGGAACGCGGCCGCGGCGTCGGTGGGCGCGCGGTCGGCGGTCGTCGGGCGCAGGTGGTACAGGCCGGCCGGGCAGATGCTGCCCTTCAGGTCGGTGAGCAACGAGTCCCAGTCGACGTGATCGAACAGCGGCCACCAGGTGTAGCCGAGGACGGGGATCCCCGCGGCGTCCGCGGCGCGCAGCTCGCGCAGGTTCCAGTCGATCCACGCACGGCGTCGCGCGTCGTCGCCGGAGGCCGACGACTCCGCGACGAACAGCGGCCGCCCGTAACGGTCGAAGAACGCCCGGCAGGCGGCGTGCACGCCGGCGCGCGTCTCCGGGGGCGCCGGCCGCTGCAGGACGGCGCCGTCGGGCCCGCGGCTCAGCACGTGCTCGGTCTCGGGGTAGTAGTCGAGGCCGATGACGTCGACGCGCACCGGCTCGTCCTCCAGGGCGTCCTCCGGGAACCCGGCTCGCTTCAGCCATGCGTGCGTCTCGCCGGCGGCAGGTCCGCCGAGCAGCAGGTCGAAGGCCGCGTAGCGCTGCAGCGTGCGGAAGTCGGCCTCGGCGCGCAGGCTCGGGTCGTCGGCGTGGAAGGTGTCGGCGCCGTCGTTGAGCCAGATCTCGGTGTCGGGGGCGGCGGCGTCGATCGCCCGAATCGCGCGCCGCAGGCCGACGACGATGGGATGCAGCAGCCTGGCGAAGCCCTCGTCGCCCGGCAGGTGCGGCGGCCAGATCGCCTTGCCGGCCCGGAAGTAGGTGGTGATGTACGGCTCGTTCAGCGGCGTGATCTTGCGCACGCGTCCGCGGTAGCGCTCCGCGAAGGCGCCGGCGTAGGCGGCGAAGGCGTCCGGGAAGGCGGGGTCGAGGAAGCCACCCGCCAGGTGCGCCGGCACCCCGAAGTGGACGAGGTCCCAGATCGGCTCGAGGCCGAGGCGCTCGAACTCGTCGACCACCAGGTCGACCGCGGTCCAGCCGTAGACGCCGGGCGCCGTCTCGACCTCGGGCCAGGTGATGCCGTAACGCACGGCGTCGGCGCCGGTGTCGCGGGCGAGGGCGAGATCCTCGCGCCAGCGCTCGCGGTGGCGCGTCCAGCTGAGCTCGTCGACCCCCATGTCGGGGATGAAGGCGTTCTCGATGCCCACGATCCAACGGAAGCCCGCGCGCGGGATGGTCACGGCGATCACTCGTCCTTGAGTCCGGTCAGCGACATGCCCCGGATGAAGTAGCGCTGCGTGAAGAGGAAGGCGATGAGGATGGGCAACGAGGCGATGGCGGTGCCGGCCATGAGCTTGCCGTAGGCGGTCCAGTAGCGGCTGCTGAACGAGGTGATCGCCACCGGCAGCGTCTGCATCTCACCGTGGACGACGAACAGCGGCCACACGTAGTTGTTCCACGAAGCCATGAACTGGAACAGCGCCAGCGTCGCCATCGGCGCGGTGAGGAAGGGCAGCAGCACGAACACCAGGATCTGCAGGCTGTTAGCGCCGTCGATGCGGGCGGCCTCCTCGACCTCGCGCGGGATGGAGACGAAGAACTGGCGCATGAGGAAGACGCCGAACGCGGCCGGCAGGCCCGGCCAGATCAGCGCGTGGTAGGTGTCGATCCAGTCGAAGCGGATCATCATGAGGTAGTGGGGGATCAGGAAGATGACCCCGGGGATCATCATCGAGGAGAGGATCGCCCAGAACCAGGTGTCGCGGCCGCGGAAGCGCATGCGCGACAGCGGGTAGGCGGTCAGGACCGCGAGCAGCACGGAGAGCCCCGCGAAGGCGGTCGAGGTGAAGAGCGAGTTCCAGGTCCAGCGCAGGAAGGGCGCGTTGGGAGAGGCGAGGATGGTGCGGTAGTTCTCGAGCGTGGGCTCGTGCGGCCACCACTGCACCGGCTGGGCGACGGCCGCGGCCTCGGTCTTGAGCGAGGTGGCGATCATCCAGTAGATCGGCATCAGGAAGAGCAGCGCCAGCACGCACAGCAGCGCGAAGCGCAAGACGTCGCGCCAGGCCCGCATGGCCGGCCGCCGGTACGCCGTCGGGGCGTCGACGCCGGCCGCGACCGGCGGGCGAACGGGGGCGCTGCCGATCATCGGACGCCCCGCCCGAGGTCGCGCAGGGTCATGCGGAACTGGAGGCCCGTCACCAGCAGCAGCAGGAGGCCGAAGAAGACCGACATCGCGGCGGCCGAGGCGAACTGGAAGTTGCTGAAGGCCTCCTCGGTGATGAACATCATCACGCTCTGGGTGGTGCGCAGGGGTCCGCCGCTGGTGATGACGTGCGGCTGCCCGAACAGCTGGAACGAGGCGATCGTGGTGGTCACCAACGCGAACAGGGTGACGGGGTTGAGCTGCGGCCAGGTGATGTGCCGGAACTGCGCCCAGGCGCCGGCGCCGTCGATCATCGCCGCCTCGTAGTAGACGCGCGGGATGGCGGCCAAGGCGGCACCGTAGAGGATCATGTTGAAGCCCACCGTCCACCAGATGGTGCCGACGACGATGGGCACCCAGGCCCAGCCGACGTTGGTCAGGAAGGGCATCGCCTGGGTGAAGGGGATCAGGTCGAGCAGGATGTTGACGAGGCCGGTCTGGTTCTCGAACATCCAGCGCCAGGTGAGGCCCATCACCGACACGGCCAGGATGGTGGGGAGGAAGAACACCGCGCGGAAGAAGGCGCGTCCGGGGATGGGACGATCGAGCAGCAGTGCGAGGCCGAGCGCCGAGAGCAGCAGGGCCGGCACCGTGATCGCGGTGAACAGGGCGGTGTTGCCCATCGTCTTCCAGAAGAAGGCGAACTGCGGTGTGCCCGGCGTGACGAGGCGGGCGTAGAACTCGAGGCCGACGTAGCGCTGGACGTCGGAGAGGATGTTCCAGCGGTGGAGGCTGACGTAGACCCCGAACGCCACCGGATACACGATGAAGACCACGAAGAGGACGGCGTGCGGCAGAAGATAGGCGTACGGCACCCAGGCCGGCCCGCCGGTCGCGTGGCGGCGCCGGCGGCGGGCGGGGGGCGGGGCAAGGGCCATCGGGTCCTCCTCGTGGGGTCGAGCCGGTCGCGGGGGACGGACCGCGGCGTGCCGGTCCGTCCCCCACGGGTCTCGCTCAGCGCGGCGGCAGGCTCTGCAGGCCGTCGGCGATGCGGCTGGCGGCCTCGGCGACGCCGTCGGCGAGCGCCTGAGCGACGGGCTTGTCACCCAGCAGCGCGGCCTCGTAGGCGGCGTCCCAGGCGCCGCGGAACTGCGCCAGGAAGGGGAAGCCGGTCAGGACGAAGGTGCCCTCCATCGACTCGCCCAGGGCGGACATCGGGTTGCTGGCGTAGCCCTCGGAGGCGGCCACCTCGGGCTGCGTCGGCAGGCCGCCGGCGGCGGTCCAGAACAGGTTCTGCTCGGGCTGGGTCAGCCAGCCGATGAAGGTCATCGCCGCGGCCTGCTTCGCGGCGTCGGGGCGGCGCTGGACGGGCATGGCCAGGTGGCTGGAGCCGCCCCAGGTGGCGAAGCGCTCGCTGCCGAACTGCGGGATGGCGGCGACGCCGAAGTCGAGCCCGGGCTGCTCCGCGTACTGCGACAGCATCCACACGCCGTTGAAGTTCATCGCGGCCTTGCCCTGGCGGAAGGCGTCGATCTCGCTGCCCTCGGTCGCGTTCTTGGGCGACACCTGGTGGACGTCGACCAGGTCGACCAGGAACTGCACCATCTCCTGGGCCGCGGGCGAGTCGAAGTTGGGGGCGTAGCCCGCGTCCGCGCCGTCGACGAAGGTGACGCCGTTCTGCGCGGTGAAGGCGTACGCGACGGTGCCGCCCATCCAGGGGCTGACGATGCCGGCGGCCCAGGTGGCGAGGGCGTTGGCGTCGAAGCCGGCGTCGCCGGGGTGGCGGCCGGCGGTGTCGGTCGTCAGGGCGCGGGCGGCGGCGAGGTACCCGTCGCGGGTCGTGGGCGGCGCGTCGGGGTCGAGCCCGGCGGCGGCGAAGAGGGCCTTGTTGTAGTACATGACGACCATGACCGAGTGCACGGGCACCGCGTAGGCGACGCCGTCGACCACGCCGGTGTCCCACAGCGGGCCGAAGAAGCGGTCGGGGTCGATGTCGGCGGCGGCGAGCGCGTCGGGCGTCATCGGCGCCAGCGCGCCGCGCAGGATGAAGCCGGTCACGACGTCCTCGTTGACCGCGACCACGTCGGGCGCGCGGCCGGCGGCGACCGACGGCTCGAGTTGCTGCCACAGGTTGCCCCAGGGGATCGCCTCGGCCTTGACGACGATGTCGGGGTGCTGGGCGTTGAACTCGGCGATCAGCTGCTCCATGAGCGGCATGTCGGGTCCGGTGAAGCCGTGCCAGTAGGTGAGCTCGACCTGGGCGGCGGCGGCGCTGAGGAGCGCGGCGGTGAGGAGGGCGGCGAGGGTGCGTCGCATCATCATGGGGTTCCCTTCGGAGTCTTGGCGGGGTCGAGGGCGGGGTGTCGGTGTGGGTTCAGTCTGACGGGCCCTCCTCTCCGCGCGTGGCCCGCGCGAGCGCGGCGAGGTCGGCCTTGGGCCGTCGGTCCATCGCCAGGAGGCCGTTCTGCTCCTGGAACGTATCGGTGAGCTGCGTGTAGCAGAAGCCCGCCAGCGCCGAGCGGTGCATCGCGGCGAGCAGGTCGCGGTAGCGGGAGAGAAGCGCGTCGGCGCCATCGACCTGGGCGTACCCCCAGCCGGGGTCGTCACCCTCGACGCGCACCCCGCCGAACTCGGTCAGCAGGACCGGGCCCGTGACGGCGTCGTCGTCGAGCACGATGCGCCGGCCGCCGGGACGGAAGCGCCGCAGCGTTTCGGCGAGCGCTTCGCGCGTGCCGTAGCGCGCGGCGAGCAGCGCGGGATCGGCGGCGTAGTCGTGCACCGTGCGCAGGTCGCCGACGACGTTCTCCCAGCCGTCGTTGCCGATGACGGGCCGGCTCGGGTCGAGCGCCTTGGCGAGGTGGTACAGCGCCCGCACCGCGTGGCGTTGGTCGGGCCGTCCGGACAGGTCGGGGACACCCCACGACTCGTTGAACGCCACCCAGGCGACGACGCAAGGGTGGCCGGCGTCGCGCTCGATCAGCGCCGTCCACACCGAGGCCAGCCGCGCCACCGTCGCGGGGCCGAAGGCGTACGCGCTGGGCAACTCGGCCCACACGAGCAGGCCGAGCCGGTCGGCCCACGCCAGGTAGCGCGGGTCCTCGAGCGTCTGGTGCTTGCGCACGCCGTTGAACCCGAGGGCCTTGGTCAGCTCGACGTCGCGCCGCAGGGCATCGGGCTCGGGGGCCGTGCGGTGCGTCTCGGGCCAGTAGCCCTGGTCGAGCACGAGCCGCAGCGGGTAGGGGCGGCCGTTGAGCAAGAACGCGTCGCCGTCGACGCCGACGGTACGCAAGGCCAGGTACGAGGCCACCGCGTCGACGGCCTCGCCGTCACGCTCCAGCGTCGCCGTCACGTCGATGAGCGTCGGGCGCTCGGGGCTCCAGAGCAGGTCGGCGCGGGCGTCGTCGATGCCGGGGTCGCTCAGGTGGATGCGCCGCCGGACCTCGGGGCCCGCGACGGCCCAGCGCTCGTCCGCCAGCAGGCGGTCGCCGACCGCCAGGTGCACGGCGAGGCGCCAGCCGGCAGCGACCGGCGTCCCGTGGGGGATGCCGGCCAGCCGCAGGCGAAGGTCGAGGGCGAAGGCCGCGAGGTCCGCGGTCGCGTCGATGCCGAGCACGCGTTGGGGCGGGACGGACTCGACCCACACCGTGCGCGTGACCCCGCTGCTGCGCGGGTACCAGATCGCGTGCGGCTGCGGCTGCCAGTCCTGCTTGCCGCGCGGCGCCCCGAGGTCGAGCGGGTCGCGCTCGACGCGCAGTTCGACGACCGGCGCGGCGCCGCCGTCGAGCGCGCCCAGGTCGACCTCGACCGGCGTCTGCGCCTGCTCGAGGCGCGCGACGCGCTCGCCATCGCACCAGGCGTCGACGCGCCCATCGATGCCCGAGAGATGCAGCACCACCCGCCGCCCCGCGTCACCCGCGGGCGGCTCGATCCGCCGCCGGTACCACAGGACGCGGTGGAACGCGGGATCGCCGATCCCGGACGCCGGCGACTCGGGCGCGAAGGGCACGAGGATGCGGGTGGGGTACGTGCGGGGGCGGGGGCTGCCGTCCTCGTCGCCCAGCCGGAAGTCCCACCAGCCGTCGAGCGAACGCCAGCCATCCCGACGCAGCCGCGGGCGCGGGTGCAGCGTCGGGTCGAGCCCGCCGATCTCCACGGGCTCCCCGTTCCGCCAAGTCCCGCCGATGGGTTGTGGGTGCGCCACGTCGCCACGCTCCTCGTCGTGTTCCGTGCCAGCCTTTGCTGTTTCTTTACGGCTTTGACTCTAGGTATGGCGCCAGGGCGTGTCAAGCGCTCGCGGGGTATGAGCCTATTTCGCCGTCTGTCACGCAATTAGCGACGCCCGGCCAGCCTGGCAGCGCTCAGGATTTCGTGCTATGTTTTCCTGGAACATTGCTCGCGGCAGCAGGAGGCACCCATGCCCGACATCCCCACCCCGAGACACCTGGTCCTCGGCATCGGCGCGAACGGCGGCGACGACCGCCTCGACGCCGTCCTCAAGGCGCTGGCCTCGGAGCCGCGCCGGCGGATCCTCGTCCTGCTGGGCGACGCGCTCCACAACGTGTCGGAGATCGCCGCCGCGCTCGACCTCCCGGTGTCGACGGCCAACATGCACGTCGGGGTGCTGGAGCGCGCCGGCCTGCTCATCACCGACCACCGGCCCGCCGCCCGCGGCTCGCAGAAGGTGTGCACGCGCGCCTTCGACGGCGTGACCCTGCGCATGCCGACACCTTCGCCGGAGCAGGGCTCGATGCTCGAGCTCGCGGTGCCGATCGGGTCCTACGTCGACTGCCAGGTGTCGCCGTCGTGCGGCCTCGCCAGCGCGGAGGGCATCATCGGCCTCTTCGACGACCCGGCCTCCTTCTACGACCCCGCCCGCACCGACGCCCAGTTGCTGTGGTTCCACCACGGCCACGTCGAGTACCGGGTCGCCCATCGCCTGCCCCCGACCGCCGTCCTGCACAGCGTGCACGTCTCGGCCGAGGTGTGCTCGGAGGCGCCGCTGCACCACGACGACTGGCCGTCGGACATCACGCTGTGGCTCAACGGCATCGAGGTCGGCAGTTGGACCTCGCCCGCGGACTTCGGCGGGCAGCGCGGTACGCTGACACCCGGCTGGTGGGAGGACCACAACAGCCAGTACGGGCTGCTCAAGGTCTGGCAGGTGAACGGGGACGGCAGTTGGGTCGACGGGATCCGCGTCTCCGACGTCCGCCTCAACGCCCTGAGGATCCCCGACCGCCCGTACCTGACGGTCCGCCTGGGGGTGAAGCCGCGCGCCCGCCACGTGGGCGGGCTCAACCTCTTCGGCCGTCGCTTCGGCAACTACCCCCAGGACCTGGTCGTCCGACTCAAGTACGCCTGACGCAAGGAGGCACGCCGCCGATGTTCGACCCCACCGACCACCCCCACCGCCGCTACGACCCCCTGCGCGAGCAGTGGGTGCTCGTCTCGCCCCACCGCAACAAGCGCCCCTGGCAGGGCCAGACCGAGACCCCGCCCACCAACGCCAAGCCGGCGCACGACCCCGACTGCTACCTGTGCCCCGGCAACACCCGCGCCGGCGGCCACCGCAACCCCGACTACGACGGCACCTTCGTCTTCACCAACGACTTCGCCGCACTGCTGGCCGACGTGCCGCCCGCGCCGGCCGACCCCGATCCGCTGTTCCGCCTCGAGGCCACGCCCGGGACCTGCCGCGTCATCTGCTTCTCGCCCCGCCACGACCTGACCTTCTGCCAGCTGCCGGTCGCCGACATCCGGCGCGTCGTCGACCTGTGGGCCGACCAGACGGCCGAGCTCGGGAGCCGCTACCAGTGGGTGCAGGTGTTCGAGAACAAGGGCCAGCTGATGGGCGCCTCGAACCCTCACCCCCACGGGCAGATCTGGGCGCTCGACGCGCTGCCGACCGAGGTGGCCCGCGAGGACGCCAGCCAGCGGCGCTGGCTCGAGCAGCGTGGCAGCGTCCTACTGCTGGATTACGCGCGTGAGGAGCTCGCCCGCGGCGAGCGCGTGGTGGTGGCGAACGACCACTGGGTCGCGCTCGTCCCCTACTGGGCGACCTGGCCCTTCGAGCTCATGCTGCTGCCGCACGCGCGCCACGTCGCCCGCCTGCCCGACCTGACCGCTGCGGAGCGCGACGCCCTCGCCGACGTCGCCAAGCGCGCCTTCACGCGCCTCGACAACCTCTTCCGCACGTCGTTCGCCTACTCGTTCGGCTGGCACGGCGCCCCGTTCACGGAGGACGCCGCCACCGACGCCTGGCAGCTGCACGCCCACGCCTACCCGCCGCTGCTGCGCTCCGCGACGGTACGCAAGTTCATGGTCGGCTTCGAGATGCTCGCCGAGCCGCAGCGCGACCTGACGCCGGAGCAGGCCGCCGAGCGGCTGCGGGCACTGTCGGACGTGCACTACCTGGAGGAGGGCGCGGCCAGCCACTGACACCGGCGCGCGACGCCGAAAGGGCGCCCGACGGTGGCGGGGACGGCCGTCCCCGAACGCGCGTGCCAGACGCCGGGTGCGTCGTCGGCGGCGTCCGGCGTGATCGCGCTGGGCGTCGTCGTCCTCGCGGCGGGCGTCGGGCTGCTGCGCCACGCGCCCTGGGCCTGGCCGCTGGCCCTGCTGATCGCCCTCTCGGGGGCGGTGGTGGTGGCCGCCCGGCTCTGGTTCGGGGCGCCCTGGGAGCAGGCCGGTCCGGTCCTCGTGACCAACCTGCTCTCGCTCGCGGCGCTGCTGCTCGCCCGGTACCGGGTCCGCCGGGCCTGATCGCGGGCCCGCGCCGCTCTCGCGGCGCCGCCGGCCGGTGGCGTCACGCGCCGTAGGTCGCCCACGGACCCGGGGCCGCTCCCGTACGATGACCCCATGTCTCCCGAGCACCCTCGGTCGCGGGCCATCGCCGCCTTCCGAACCGTCTACGGCCACGCGCCCACCCACCTGGTGCGCGCCCCGGGCCGCGTCAACCTCATCGGCGAGCACACCGACTACAACGACGGCTTCGTGCTGCCGATGGCGCTCGAGCGGGCGGCGTGGATCGCGCTCGCGCCACGCGCCGACGGCGTGGTGCGGCTGGCGGCCGACGACCTCGGCCAGCAAGGCACCTTCGCCGTCGCGACGGCCCGCTCGCGCGACGCGCGCGGCGACGCCCGCGACGCCCAGGGAGGCTGGCTGGAGTACCCCCGCGGCGTCGCCTGGGCCCTCCAGGACATGGGGCACACGCTCGCCGGCTTCGACGGCGCGCTCGCCTCCGACGTCCCGCGCGGCGCGGGCCTGTCGTCCTCCGCCGCGGTCGAGCTGGCGGTGGCCGCGGCCTTCGCCGCCGTCAGCGGCTTCGCCTGGGACCCGCCGGCCATCGCCCGCGCGATGCAGCGCGTCGAGAACCTGTGGGTCGGCGTCCAGAGCGGGATCATGGACCAGCTCATCGGCGCCGCCGGCGTCGCGGGCCACGCGCTGCTCATCGACTGCCGCGACCTCAGCCTGCGCCCGGTGCCGCTGCCCGACGGCGTGGCGGTGGTGGTGCTCGACACCGATACCCGCCGCACCCTCGTCGGCAGCGCCTACGACGACCGC